>JAWCLO010000006.1 GCA_038850735.1 Methanomassiliicoccales archaeon | reverse complement strand
ATCAGATTTCGTTGATTCAAAGACCTGAAAGCGAGCGTGGTTTAGCGGCGAGCATAATACAGGGTATCCTTTTGACAAATACCTCTCTTTTCGTAGTCCTCGATGCAGACTTTCAACATCCGCCAGCTGCGGTAATTGACATTGTGAAATCACTTAGAGACGATAATGACCTAGTCGTGGGAATCAGAAGCAATAGAAAAAAGCTCACTCTCGCGAGAAGAATCTCATCATGGGGAGCTCATACTCTGGCATCGACATATTTAAGAATCAAGGGAAGAAAAAGAACCAAAGATACCATGAGCGGTTTCTTCGGTGGAAGAACGGAATTCTGCAAGAAGATCATCATGGAAAACCAAGAAAGATTTGAAAAGAAGGGCTTCAAAATCCTTTTTGATCTGCTCAAATTTTCTCCCAAATCCGTCAGAATCGGAGAGGTCGAATTTGAATTTGGAGAGAGACGAGGAGGGGCATCAAAACTTGACGCAAGGGTCGTGCTTTCGATCATGAGGCAGTGCGGGATTGCTGGTCGGATATTTGCTGCCGCCACCTCTTTCTTTCTTTTAAATTGGATCGGTAGATTCATCGCTGCGTTTATCCTCGGAATTTTCACAACAATGCTTTTCCTTATGATGATGGGGCAACCGGTACAGAGACTCGGTATTTTTCCGACGGTCGTTTCATTCCTTCTAGCGGTAGGTTACGTGGTAGCTGCAAACAAATTTTTCTCGGAAGAAAAAGAGAATATTGGAATTATAAGGGGACTACAAACAATGTTCATTGCATTTAGCGGATTCATCCTCAACCTTGTATTCTTTTACCTCATAGCACTCCAGCTTCCAGACCTACAATTGATGCCGATGTTGATCGGTTTTGCCTTGGCGGTGGTGTACGATACATTCGGATCGAGGATTGGCACGCACCGCTGACCGGCGAAACGAAAATTATCTATCACAAGTGATTCTTATAGAAACGATGCAGCCTGTGACGATTGGTGTTTGTGCGCACAATGAGGAAAGGAACATAGAGAATTCGCTGAAAGCCATATCGTCGCAGCAGATCGAAGATTTTTCAATAAAGGAGATTCTTGTGGTTTCGAGCGGGAGCACAGATCGTACGAATGAGATCGTAAGGAAATACATGGAGATAGATTATCGGGTTTCGCTCATAATCCAAGAAAGAAGAGAAGGGAAATATTCCGCTGTTAATGAGATCATACGTGAGGCTAAGGGAGATATCATTGTCTTAGTGAACGCTGACAATATTCTAGCGGATAGTTCATTAGCACATCTACTCTCACCATTTAAAGATGAGAGCGTGGGAATGGCAGGCGGCCATCCAGTTCCTGTTAACTCACCCGACACATTAGCCGGCTTTGCTGTAAGAATGCTTTGGGATCTCCATCACAAAGTGTCCCTTATCGTGCCCAAGACAGGGGAACTTATAGCGTTTAGAAATTTCAAATTCCAACTTCCTGAAGGGACCAATACTGATGAAGACTGGATAAGGATGGAAATTGAAAGAAGAGGCTTCAAAGTGGTGTACGTTCCTGAGGCAATAGTTTATAATAGAGGGCCGGAGACTGTGAGAGAATTCTTGAAACAAAGGGTAAGGGTGAATATCGGAGAAATGTACATGAAAAAGCGCTTTGGCTTCACCGTTCCTACTTGGAACGCCACGAATCTCATTTCACCCATTCTTTCTTTTTTAAAAGAGAATAAGAATGACATCTGGAGAATCGCAACAACAATATTTTTGGAGCTCGCAGTTCGATCATATGCGAAAGCCCATGTGACATTAAACAGACCAGATAAATATATTTGGGAAATGGTCGAATCGACAAAGAAAGTTTCCTAATGATCAACTACTCTGCGCCATGTATTTCGACGATGACTCTTGCATAAATCGGCATTGTAGTAAGTCGTGAGAACGCAAAAACTGAAATCGCATGTGCCTCTTCAAAATGAAAGCGTACTGTGCCATTGATCTCGCTCGCTCTTCCGGCTAGATTTTTCGATTGAATTTGCCCAGATATCCAAGGAAGCTGGCTAACAATGATTCTGGCAATATCACATGCAATGGCATCCTCAGAACTGGTAAGATAGGGGGCCGTGATTGGACCGGAAAATGCGAGGAGAACTCCTTTACCAATTGGGATAAATGCAAGAGAGGCGAGGCGTTTGTCTTCATCTAAATAATAGCCAATAATCTGTCCACCGTATCGCTGTACGTCCTCTACGAATATGCCCATCATCGGAGCAGTCGCTTTGAAATCAAAAGCTTCCGCAATTGGAGTTGCCACTAGATTGTCAGAATACCTTACCGCGATGGGCTGGAAGCGCATTCGCAAGAATACTTCCTCGCCAACCCAACTTCCCTGCGATACCTTCGCCAGGAAGGGGATCGACTGATTTCCAAGAGTGATTAATACCCCACCTTTTTCTACCCAGTTAAGCGCGCTTAGCGCAAAATTCGTTGCATTTGGAATGCCGCCTGCAAGAATGACAGTGGCTGGATCTCCCGAAAAAATCTCCAAGAGGGGGGCAAGACTCACGACCCTGATGTCGTTTTCTGCTCCGAGAAGTCGCAATTCCGCACGGAGATGATCGTAAAGTCCATAAATACTTCTTGCAAGGTCGACGTCTGTAAACTTCGGATCTTCAAAGAGATAGATTGCATCATTGCGGTATTGTGAAACAGGAAAGCATATAAGATTAAAATCGGCATATTTTTGGGTTGCAGTTAATTCGTATGTGATCTCAACATCAATGCCGTCGCCATCTTTAGTAGTTGCCTTCAATTCTAGATTAGGATCCGATATTCCGGTATTTATGAAAACGCTTTCGATGAAGATGAAAATGACAAGTAGCGATAGTGCGGCCGTACGGAACCTCATGGCAAGTGCCCCCATGCAATTTTCAATCTGTCCCATAGCTTATCAACGAAATCGTATTTCTTAGGCATGAGCACTGAAAGTATTACTAATCCACCCACCATTGCTGAGCTAATGACGAGTGTCTGGCGCGAAAAAATGCCTTCTGTAACATAATACCGAGTGATGAGATCGTTCACAACTTCGATGCCACCAACGGGCGTATACACGACAAGAGGATAAATGAGGGCAAATGCGGTTTGAAGCCATATGAAATAAAGAAGCGAAACGATGGTGAGCAAATAGAATTTTCTCTCGAATCTTGCATCCGATGCCGATAAAATGAGTAAAAAGGGGAAGAGCCAAAGCATGTGCTGGGGGTTTGTAACAGGCTGCAGGAACATGATAAGACCGATAATCGCAAGATTGCCAGTAACGAGCATGATCAGTTCATCGCGATCCTGATTGAAATAAAACCTTGAAATTATGGCTGACACTACAAAGGCAAGGACAATTATCGAAATAAAAATGAGTAGGGGGAAGTCGATAACAATCGGTAGCACGCTGGGAAGAAGACCCTCGCTTGGGAGAGCTGGTATAAAGAACCACAGATTGAGACCTCCATAGCTTGTTGATCCAGTTCTCCTGAAGACGAAGTCAAGCATGTTTGTCGAAGCTAGAAAAAAGGGGATGAGTATAGCGCCGCTCACAAGGCCGCCACAAATCATCGAGCAGCATTGACAGAATTTTCGCAGAACTGATTTGATAGTACTCCCATTAAGCGCAACCGACAGAAGAAAAACAAAATAAAAAATGAAGAGATAGATGGGATACACTTTGAAAAGGACGCCTAATCCCAGCGCCACTCCTGAAAAGAAGTAGCGCCTTCGATAGAAATATACCATAGAAATCAAAGTCATTGCTGCAGGCAATACGTCGATTTGCCCCGCAACAGAACTCACCCAGATAACGAGAGGATTGAGGAACCACAGGATGAAGGCTTTTCTTGCATCTGTCACGTTCCACTTTTCTTTGACAAATTCATAGATGCTCAGTCCAAGAACAAGATCGGCGATAATCAATGGCAATTTGAAAAACAGATTGAACAGAGGATGGGTGACAAAGGGGACAAGCATCCCGGTTACATGTGACACCTCTATCATTGATGGTTGGAAAGATCCGAAATTGATTGGATCAAAGAATAGGGAAAGAATTGCGATAGATGGGGATATCACTAGAATTGAAAGAGGGGGATACGAAAAGTAAGCGTGGCTGTAAATTCCAACGCCAGATAGTATATCTATGAGCCCTCTGTAAAAGGGATAAATGTCGTATGGACACGATGTCCAAGGAGCAATAAGAAGCCTGACCGCAAGACCTACTATGATGAATATGCAAATTCCTTTTAGCCTCCCGAATAACGAGGTATCCGCTAAACTCAGAAAATGATATGCGAACGGTCGCAAAGCTCGGAATCTCAAGGATTCATCTCCTCTTGATTATATATTTCAGACCGCACACAACGCCCTTGAGGTAGGCTGTATGCGCACCTTCAGATCGCTGAAGCGCGATCAACATCATGAAGTAAGGAAGGGATATTACGAATTGTCCAATGATGCATGTCAGGAACTTGAGCCCCATCATATTTTTCTCAATAAGAAGGAACATATTCCTTGCATATCGATACGCTTTGAACGGCGTCATCGTATTTGTACCAGCAATACCCAAAGAGCTTGATACTTCATGATAAACTATGGCGGAAGGAATATACCACAGCTCATATCCTCGCCTCTGAGCGCGTAAACAAAGATCGAGGTCTTCAACGTACATCTCATATTCCTCATCAAACAAACCCACCTCGTCAAACACCTCCCGTTTCACAAGCATCGCACATCCAGTCACGAAATCAACTTCTTTGTCTTCGCGATATCCGATATCCTCCGAATCCATCTCCAGATGACGACTATATCCAAACCACCGATTGAATGCACCGCCAGCATACCAAATAGTTTTGCCGTCTTGATATAGAATTTTCGGACCGACGATGCCAGCTCTAGGATGGCTTCTAAATCCTTCAATCATTCGACTTAGGAACCCAGGAGCCCCATATGCGTCGTTGTTCATCACCAAAATATAATCTGGATTTCCTTTTGAGGCCTCAACTATTCCGGCATTTATGCCCTTTGCATACCCAACGTTGCTATTCATAACCAAAATCTCAACATCTGGTGTTTGATTTCTGATATAATTCACATCATCTGCACCCGATCCATTATCCACGACAATTATCCTGAGATTTTCAATTCCGCCGTTCTTCAATGAATGGATGCACCTGACTGTCTCTTTGGGTCTTCTCCAGTTGACCGTAATGGCGGCAACCAGATGTTGAGGAGTCATTAAGAACGCATTGCCAACAACCTTATTATTTCTTCGTCAAGCGCCCTGATCGATCTTCTATTCGCAGATCTTCAAAGAGTATTTTAGCATGAAGATGAAATATTAGTTTAATGATGATGAAACAATTCGAGATTTATGTGCAAAATCGACCTGGGGAAGTTGCACGAATTGCTGAGGTTCTTGCTAAAAACTCGGTAAACATACGTGGAATCTCGACCGATATGGGATCGAATAGGCCGATGATCCGAGTAATTACGGATGATGAGAACAGCGCCAAGACCGCACTGAAAAACGCGGGTCTGGAATTCTCCGAGAGAGATGTCCTCGTCGTATCATTGAGCGACAGACCAGGGGAGTTATCGAAAGTAACAAAAAAACTCGCAAGGGCAGGCATCAACATCGAGTCGATCTTTATTCTTGGCGCAAGAACACAAAAAGAGGAGGTCGCCATCGGCGTCGATCAGCTGGAGAGAGCTCAGGAGGTTTTGTCAAAATACTCCTCGTGACTCTCTTTCAATCTCCTTTTTCATTTTCGTTTCGTTTGAATGATACCAGTAAGATTGCTGCAATGATGAGTACGCCCCCTATCAGCGTAATATAACTTGGCACTTCGTTGAGCACGATAAAAGCGAACAACATAGCAAAAACAATTTCCAACAAGAGTATGATCGAAGCCATTGTTGCCCCTGTGCCTCTTAGACCGAAATTATAAAGGAAAAAGGCCAAGGCGGTGCACAGAATTCCAGTATATAAAGAACTCTCCAAACCAATCAAATTCAATGTGTAATCGTGAACGAAGATCAGAGTTAGCGGAAATAGAATGATTGTTGTCGCAAGAATGACATTTGATGTCACCAAAAGAACGTCTATTTCCTTCATAAGCACTTTTTTCTGATAGACTATGTAGAACGCCCATAGTATACCAGCCGCAAAGACTAGGGCGTTTCCAGAGAAACTTCCTGATAGTACTAATGAAAGATCACCGTTCGTTGATACTACCACGACACCCAAGAGACCAAGAATTAGACCACAAATTACACTCAGCGTTATTCGTTCAGAAAGTATGAAGAAAGCCAAAATTGCGACAAAGACCACATTGATATCGACAAGCAACACTGCGTTCGTCGCGGTAGTCATTGTCATGCCAAGATGCTGCAGCTCCAGTGCGACCGAATTGAAACCTGCGATAGCCCATATGAGCTTATCGCCAAAAAGTCTCAAATCGAATTTTCCAAAGATTAAGAGAACGATGATAAAAAGAATCGAAGCAAATAGAAAGCGCAGAAATGAGAAGAGGAAAGGATCGATACTTTCAACGCCTATCTTTGCCGAAACAAACGAAGTACCCCAGATGAAGCCTGCTGCGATGAGCGCTGCTTCGTATTTGGCCTTCACTTGGGGGCGATTCATAAACTACTATTTAACAGAAACGACAAAGTATACCGATTTTGAGAGAACATATTGCCCCCAACTAAGGTTCCTTTACGACGTCTTTTAAGGAGAGAGGCCCTTCAACCAGCACGCCATCACCTAGAACGCACCCCGAGATATTGACACGAGGACCAATGACACAACCCTCGCCTACAACGCAATGCTCAATCATGCATTCTTCAAAAATTGTGCAGCGCGCGAGTATAAGGGAATCGATGATCTCTGTTCTCTCCCCAATCGTGCTCTCTCTACCAATGACCGAAGAAGTGATTCTTGAAGTAGAGCCGAGTCTCACATCCCTTCCAAGAAAAGAATCTTCTAGGGGCTCAACATTTCCCCCCTGATCGCGCTCGATTTGCGCGCCATAGATTGCCTTTTCAGATTGCCTGTTAATGCGCTGTGCCATGAGGAGGTTTGCTTCTAGTAGATCAAACGGTCTTCCTATATCTTTCCACAAGCCTGAAATCTTGTACCCATAAACTCCTCTCCCATTCGCCAAAAGCTTTGGAAAGAGGTTTTTCGAAAAATCGAATTTCTCTTCGAAGGGTATCTCCTCCAAAACTCCCCTCTCAAGCACGTAAATCCCAGCATTGACAAGATTTGAAAAAATCTCTTCTTTAGCTGGTTTTTCCTTAAATCTTAGTATTTTCCCGAGCTCATCTATCTCAACTATTCCAAATTCCTCGGGTCTGCTCACCTCAGTAAGTGCAAGCGTGGCCTCGGCGCTTTTTTCATCATGGAAGTTGACAAGCGCCGTAATATCGACATCTGCAAGCACGTCGCCGCTTGCTACAATAAACCTTTCGTCTAGCTTATCCTGCAAAAGCTTCACTGCGCCTGCAGTCCCCATCGGCTCTTCTTCAAATGAATAAATAATATTAACTCCTAGTTTCTCGCCGTTGCCAACAGCATCCACGATATCGCTAGATCGGTAAGAACAGGTAAGAAAAATGTCGGTAATACCTGCTCTAGCTAGCGATTCAATCACATAATCTAGGCAGGGTCTGTCTAGGACTGGTAACAACGGCTTCGGCCTTGTGTTTGTGAGGGGTCTCAATCTTTGACCCTCACCGCCTGCCAAGATCACCGCTTGATTGATTTTCTTCAATCCTATCTCTCCTCGATAGCGTCGAATCGTGATATGTGAATAAAAAATAAAAAAACAACTGATTTTACCTGCGCTAGATATCGTTGCGTGGAGCTATTGCTTCTTCGGTTTCATGTATCAAATCCCGAGCAATTTCGTGCCCAATCCTGGCCTCCCACTGGGATACAAGAAACCACGATCGAACTTCACACCCTCCGTAGGATCATTAATAAAAAAGAAATGTGAATCCAGATCGGCATATTCGACAGAGCGCCCCGACAACGAAAAATGGAGCCCCCCTGCTATTGAGGCCTGACATTCAGACATGCAACCAACCTGCGTTTTCAGTCCATGATCGCAACAGAGTTCATCGACGAGCCTCGATTGAAAGACCCCTCCGAACTTTACGAGTTTTATATTTACCATGCTTGCAAGATTCTCAGCGACAATTTTCTCTACGTCCTGGAGACTCTTTGCCGATTCATCTGCCATGATTGGGATTGATGAACGTGATGCAAGCTTTTCCAGGGCTCGCAGTTCTACAGCTTTTACCGGCTGCTCAACGAATTCGATGTCAAAGGGCTCGACCGCCTGGAGGAACTTATCCGCTTCCTCGAAGCTATATCCTTGGTTCGCATCGATTCTCATCACCACTTGCCTTCCAAAAACCTCCCTCAATGCCGCTATTCTCCTGATATCTTCTTCAACATTGAGCCCAACCTTCACCTTTAGAATATGAAATCCATGTCCCACGGCGATGCGTGCTTTTTCAATAGTTTCACGAAGAGGGGCAATGCCCAATGTATATGAGGTTTCGATCGTCATTTTGTTTCGCCCTAGGATATCACAGACTTCCTTACCTTCAGACTTCGCCACGAGATCGTAAAGTGCAAGATCGAAGCCACATGCAACTGCCGGTGATCTCGGTATCACCTCATTCATCAGGTTGTGAATTTCCTCGAGTTTCTCTGCATCCAATCCCCTCACTTCGCTACAAATCGTCTGGATAGCATAAAGAACGGAGTCGTCTGTCTCACCCGTCACAAGATTCGGCACCGCAACACCGATCCCAGTAAGTTCCCCGGATTTCAGCAAAATGATGAAATTTATGACGTCTTTTGATGTTCCAGTGGCAATTCGAAACGGTTCCTTTCGCTTCAAGCAAATCTTCATAATATCAATTGAATCGATTCTCACAAACAATCACCAACCCCATTTCTTGAAGCGCAAGTCATAAGACCACGCGGACGACATTGTCGTTGATGTTCGCACCAATGGCGTGCGCCACTGGGCGACATTTTGCGCGCAGGATGTAAGCAACTGGAGCAAATGAGCAGTCCGATAGGGCTTCGAAATTGGCCATCCCTTTTGATATGATAAGGTCCGCATCTTCAAACTGCTTCCTTAAGAAGGGGTTCAATCTTGAAACATCGACGCCGATCGCAAACATGCCCGTCGTTTCTAGTTTGTCGAGAATTGATGCGACCGAAGTTTCAACTGCGTCTTCCCACGTTGCGTCAGTAAGGATCGGTTTCCCTTTTACCACGCCAGTCACTTTTGTTCCGAACGACTTGACCTCTTCGATGAGGAGCTTGTCAAAAATGATTTCACCGCAGTTATCGAAGAGATAAACAATCCTCTCGGCTTCTTCCAAAATTTTCCTCATCGATTGTACATCATTGACATTAAGTCCCTGCGCAATAATCGAATCAAAGGCATCAGCAAATGCATCTGGCCTTTCGACAGACATACGAATTCCAAAATCCAGCACGTTGCCTGCGATGGAACAAAGACACGCTGCTTCAAGCCGATCTTTCGACTTACTCACAAAATCTTTTGCCCGTTCGAGGAGTGAGGCTGCCGCCAAATTGCTCTTCTTTTTTAGATCTTTATACGGGTCGGAACATAATAATTCATATGCGCGTTTGTGTACCCTCGTGGCAACTTGTGCTGAATTGACACCAGGTCTGAACTCTCTGCAAAGTACCTTCAAACATTCCTCCATCACCTCTTCTTTTTTATCTGGCAGACACAGCCTCGTTTCATAAAGGACGCGTCCGAGAAGGCACGGCACACATTCCGCATCCATTCGCATGCTTGGGCCATTACATCCCCTCAAATTAACCCTTTGCAAAATTCTATCTTGATATTCCCACATAAGAACGATATTTGGGCCAGTGTGGAGAAACTTTAATAGATGCCACCGCATTGTGAAGACGAAAGGATGTGGGGATAAGATGGTTGAGTCCGTCACCCTGAGGGTCGCGCGTGCCCAGCACCAGTCTGAAGTTGGCCTTGGAAGGGCTAGAATTGATGCAAAGACTAGAAAGGAGCTTGGCGTCGAAGTCGGTGATGTCATAGAGATCATTGGGAAGAAAAAAACCGTGGCAAAAGTGTTTAGGGCCTCTCAAGAGGACGAGGGGAAAGGGATCATACGCATCGATGGTATGATCAGGTCTAACGCGGGCGTTTCGATAGGAGAGAAGGTGACTGTAACGAGGGCAGATCCCCAGCCCGCCTCCAAAGTTGTAGTGGCACCGAAGATTCCTCAGGGGAAGAAGGTGAGGTTCGGGCAGGGGGTGGAGGAGCTCTTTAGAAAGGGGCTCATTAATAGGCCGCTGATCAAAGGCGATGAGATCATTATTCCCAATATCGCACTCATGGGCGGCTTTTTGCCCTTCATCGTCGTTAATACACAGCCAGCGGGTGTCGTAGTTGTGGGCGAGCACACGGAGTTGGCTGTCAAAACCGAACCAGCTGAAACTACTGAAATTGTAACGCCCTCTGTAACCTATGATGATATCGGTGGCCTCGAAGCAGAGCTACAAAGAGTTCGGGAAATGATCGAGCTTCCTTTGAAGCACCCCGAGCTCTTTGATAGACTTGGAATCGATCCCCCCAAAGGCGTGCTGCTCTACGGACCGCCTGGTACGGGTAAGACTCTTATTGCAAAAGCAGTGGCGAACGAAGCGGGTGCAAATTTCTATGCAATACAAGGTCCCGAAATTATGAGCAAATACTACGGACAAAGTGAACAGAAACTGCGTGAGAAGTTCGAAGAGGCAGAAAAGAACGCTCCATCGATCATATTCATCGACGAAATAGATTCGATCGCTCCAAAGAGAGAGGAGGTTCAGGGCGAGGTTGAAAGGAGGGTGGTTGCACAGCTTCTAACGCTCATGGATGGACTTGGCGGGAGAGGACAGGTTATTGTCATAGGCGCGACGAACCGTGAGGATGCCCTCGATCCAGCGCTCAGAAGACCGGGGAGGTTTGATAGAGAAATTGAAATCGGCGTACCTACGAAGGAAGGCAGAAAAGAAATTCTCCAGATACATACACGTGGCATGCCGCTTGCTGAAGACGTCGATCTTGACAAATACGCGGGCCTGACGCATGGATTCGTAGGCGCCGATCTTGCTGCCTTGGCAAGAGAAGCGGCCATGAAATGCCTTGCACGACACGTTCCGGAATTGGATCTAGATAAACCCGTTCCACCCGAGTTGCTTGAAAAGATGAAAGTTACAGCAAGAGATTTTGATGAGGCTTTGAAAGAAGTCGAGCCAAGCGCTATGAGAGAAGTTCTCATCGAGATTCCTCGTGTCACCTGGGATGACATAGGTGGTCTTGAAGATGTCAAAAGGCAGTTGAAGGAGATGGTCGAGATGCCCCTCGAAAACCCAGAGGCATTTCGACGGATGGGGATCAGACCGCCTAAGGGGATCCTTCTTTACGGTCCGCCTGGTACTGGAAAGACTCTCATTGCTAAAGCTGTGGCTACAGAGTCGAAGGCAAATTTCATTTCTATCAAAGGTCCAGAGATTATGAGCAAGTGGGTTGGAGAAAGTGAAAAAGCGGTTAGACAGATTTTCAAACGCGCAAAGCAGGTAGCCCCTTCCATCGTATTCCTTGACGAAATCGATGCCATCGCACCGAGGAGAGGGTTTGGCGGAGATACGAAGGTTATTGAAAGGGTTGTGAACCAGTTGTTGACAAGCATGGACGGCCTTGAGACCCTCGACCGTGTGACCGTGATCGCAGCTACAAACCGCCCTGACATTGTAGATCCAGCCATCTTGAGGCCTGGTAGATTCGATCGAATAGTCTATATACCCGTGCCAGATCTGAGCTCGAGAATATCCATTCTGAAGATCCACACGAGATCCATGCCTTTAAAAGATGTTGATATCGAGTTGCTTGCCGAGAAAACCGAAGGATACGTCGGAGCTGACCTCGAGAATCTCTGTAGAGAGGCGGCGATGACTGCACTGAGGGAAAATAAGGATGCGTGCATCGTGGAGAGTAGACATTTCGAAGCAGCGTTGAGAGTTGTGCGTGCGTCGGTCGACAAAGATGTAATAAGACAGTATGAGAACATCGGAAAGAATTTGCAGAAGGTTAAGGCGGGTTGGGAGGAACTAGGAGCGTACAGGTGAGAAGCAATGCGTGGCTTTCTTAACACTTCACATAAGGAGTTTTTGCATTCGAAGCCCATCGACACCGCTCTTGTAATAGTCTTTTAGTTTTCGGACAACCACAAAGTCCAGCGACTGATAGAAAGTTATCGCCTTCAAATTCTGCACGCTAACCTCGAGCGTCATTCTCTTACACTTATGCTTTCTTGATAACTCTTCAGCGGCGCGCATGAGGGAAGAGCCTATTCCTTTGTTTTGGCATGCAGGATGGACGCAGATCGAATACACGCGGGCGGAGTCGGAGTCACTTCTAAAGAGCAAAATGAGATATCCACAAATTCCGCCGTCGTCATCCTCGACAAAGGTAGCAGATTTTGCCTTGGTTACGAGGTAATTGATTTGCCTGCGGTTGAATCGATCGTCTGTGAAACAAAGATCTTCAATTTTCTGGATCATTGGGATATCTGATCGCGATGCGAATCTTATCAAATACTAACCACCGGCTAAATATTGAACGATTCTTTCGTAGACTTCCGGGTTTTTCGCGTCTTCTCCTCCAGCATCGATGTTGGGATTGTCATTCACTTCGATCACAAGATATTCTCCATCAACTTCCTTGATATCCACGCCGTAGAGTCCTTTGCCGATGGATTCTGATGCCTTTATTCCTGTTTCGACAAGTTCCTCATCAACTTCCTTGAGATCCATCGCTTCAATCCTCGCCCAAGTAACATGCCCGTTTTCACGATGTTGGATTTTCCAACTGCTAGGCGGCATCACATACTTGCAGACAAAGAGCACTTCTCCATTGAGCGTTGTCACACGCCAGTCGAAATTCGAAGGTACGAAACGCTGGGCGACGATGCTGCTTGTTCGTCTGAAATATCTCTTAGCGGTTTCGCAGAAATCGTGCAGATTATCGACCTTCTCAACGTAGGTTGAAAAACTTGAAAACGGTGCCTTCAAAACGAGCGGAGTGCCCAATTCTTCGAAAGTATTCTCGGCAACTTCATGGGTTAGCGCATTCTTGCTGATAAATCTCGTCTCGGGAATCCTGAGCCCGTTTTTCTCGAGTCTCATGTACATGTTGATCTTATCGCAGCAAATTATGATTGAATCAGGATCGTCGATTACACGAAGTCCGTTCATCTCCGCGATCCGCGATGCAACGTACGACGCATTCATGGGATCTGTCGTGGATCGAATGAAAAGCGCATCGAATTCCGGAATTCTATGGATTTCGGATCTGAAAATGTAATCAAACCGGTGTCCTAAATTAAGCGCTGCCACTTTGAAATTTGTGAGCGCGTTGAGTTCCTCCGATCGATTGATCGTATAGCGTTCAACAAAACACGCTATATTTGCCATTCATTCGCCTTCCTAAGAAGCTTGAGCTCTTTGCTCTTGAGCTGATGAAGTGGTAGTGGCTCGATAGCGCTGAGCATGATTTCCCCATCCTCAATCACCCTCACTTTGCAAAGCGGCAGGTGGAAGAGCATCCAAATTCTCTCTGCGATTCCTGTGAACTCGTCAGTTGTAGCTGTGCCTACCACGCATTTGAATTCCCTGATTGACGCGTCTTCCCTTATTTTTTGAACAAGTATTGGAAACTTATAGTTCCTCGTGAGCGATTTGCTAATAGTTTTTACATGACCTTCTTTGTACACGACGCTGTGCTTGCGCATGAATGGGTTAATTGGATAAACAATTGCAGGGGGTTCAAAAAATCCGTTCGAAATATAATACTCGGGAATCGGGATTCCTGCACGCTTGGCGCGCTCCATGCATATGGGCACGACGTATGCATCGAGAGCTTCTTTTACCCTGGGATAAACTGGTATCCCCAGTACCTCGGCTTCAACGCTCTCATAATGCCCTTCACTCAGGTATCTGTAGTCACCTGCGATGTTAACGAAGGCGCTTTCTTTATGTGTGTATTCAAGCCTTTGGCTTAAGCCCATCACGAACGACCTGCGCGAGGAGGTCTTAGGACCTCGTCGAAGGGTGCGTTAAGAAGTTGCTTGATTAATAAATCTTTCCTTTCAATTTCTGGAATTCATCTACTTCATGAAAAGACGTATAAATATAAGGTCCCAACCTTAGTCGCAAAAAATATTTACTCTTATCTTCACACACAGAAGGTACAAATATTTCGAATCGGCAAGAAAAGAATGTAAGATGTCAATTTCGAATGAAGAGAGCGATCTCAACCGTTATCGTGAGATTCACAAGGCTTGATTTAGAATCGGAAAACGGCTTTGCAGGAGCAGATTATTTTGACAAAATGGACATCAATGAGCCCGTCTTCTGCCACACAATCATTTTTCCAGATAGGCCAGATCTAGGATCCTTTTGAGATAAAGCTAAATATGGACTATTTCATTCATATTACCAGATAAATGAAAAATTTCAAAGGGTGCTCATTATGAGAAAGTTCATCACGGAATTGAAGGGCAAGACCGTAATGACGAATGATGGACAGATTCTGGGAATGATTGACAATTTCGTCATTGACACAAGTACAGGCGAAATACAACATGTACTTGTAGTGCCAGCAGAAGAAATTGAAACCCGTCTTTACAAGACAGATGCCCAAGGCCGACTGGTACTGCCATTCAGCGAGATGCGAGCGGTGCGAGACGTCGTCGTTATGAATATCAGCTGAGAAAACCAATGAATATACCTGCTGGTGTTACTACCTGCCTTCTTTGAGAAGACCTAGCACCCTGTCCCGGTTGACTCTGGCATCATGGAATTTTGGCGCTTTTTCTAGCGCAGCGTTATAGAGTTCTAATGCCCTAACGAACTCCTTCTTTCTCTCAGCAACAATGCCAAGACAATTAAGAGCGTCGGCGCTCTCTTCGAGACGAAGTGCCGAGAGGAAGGAAGTGCTCGCACCTTCGAGATCGTCACGCGCCAGATGGCACATCCCTTTATTGATGAGAAATGAGGGGCGGGTGTCAAGAACAAGAGCTTCGTCAAAACATTTTAAGGCCTGAGTGTACTCAGCCGTCAAATAGTACAGACACCCAAGATTGTTCCACGCATCTGGATATGCCGGAGCAAGAGAAATTGCCTTTTTAATAGACTCCATCGATCTCTCAAGATCGCCGATAAGACGGTAGCAGACGCCCAGATTGTTTAAGATCTCTGGGGTAGATTCACCCTTGGCAAGAAAATCTTCAAACAATTTAATTGCGTCGTGGTATTTTCCTGATGCCATGCACAGAAGAGCCATGGCCTCACGAGAAATCCCTCCGTTTCCCTCTAGCGAGGAAGGTTCGAGCTGGTTAGTACGGTTCGTCTCAAGAAGCAGAAGTAATTGCCTGGCATTGGATTCCGGGCATCTGCCAAGAGCGTTAAGGATTCTAAGGCTATCTTCCCTCCTCCCGAGACGATAGACGATAGCCTCCAAATCGAGCAAATTGTACTTGTCAGATGGGGATTCCCGCACGGATTCCCTGATTGAAGCCAAAGCTTCTTCCATGCGTCCAAGATTCAAAAGGAGCCCAGCTCGAAAGCGGTGGGCAAAAGGTACACGCGGCTCTATCTTTAGACATTTTTCTATTTCCGCTAGCGATTCTTCATACCTGCCCAGAGAAGAAAGAATAATGGCGGCGCTGAGAAATTCCGACACAACCCCTTCTTTCTTTTTTCTATCAAATACCGCAATCATATCCCCCGCCGCAAGAGCTTCATCTCTTTCAGCTAGCGCCTCTTCTAGGTTTGGATTCAATTCAAGTGCCATGTTAAATGAGTTCGCAGCTTCCTCAAAGAGACCAGCTGCCTTCTGAGCATGGCCAAGCTGCAGCCAGAACTCTGCTCTTCCTCCTTCCACCCTCACAACTTCCTGCCATGCGTCCACTGCTTCGTTTATCATAGCCAACGATGAAAGGAGTGAGGCTTTATTGACGAGAGCTTCCAAATTACGAGGATCGCTTGCAAGAGCAAGTTCAAAAGATTTCAGCGCCTCATTTGTTCGTCCCATTGCTTTCAGCACAAGTCCTCTGTTATTCAAAGCCTGAGCATGCGAGGGGTAAATGCGCAACATCGCATCATATACCACAAGTGCTTCCTCGAGTTTTCCAAGCTGGTAAAGAGCCGCACCCTTGTTGAGAAGCGCTGGAGCCATTTGAGGATGCAGTTTGAGAGCATTGTTATATGCATGGACTTCGCCTAGCAAATCACCAGATTGACCTTTGAAAACCCCGAGAAGATACCACGTGTAAGCTTCATCTGGTTTCATCTCGATAGCCTTTTCACACGCTTCAATTGCCCTCTCGATTTTTCCTAATGAAGCCAGTGCCAGTGCTTTCTTCTGCCAGGCAGCAAAGTTATCAGACTTGATGCGAAGAGCTTCTTCAATGCTTGATAAGGCTTCTTTAAACTTATTGCGCTTCATGAGCTCTTCGGCTGCCTGGAGTGCCGCATCGAACTTCTCTTTGCTCGGGAGATATCTCGGTCCTTCCCTTTCGAGTATGCGTCGGTCAATTTCGCTGAGGAGTCTTTCAGCGATTCCATATTTTCTGAGCAATGCTACGAATATAGAGCGATCCGCAAACGCTATCTCATTATCCTGCGCAAATTTTCTCGCAGATTCATCAAAATCTCCGAAAACTATCAGGCCAGGAATCCTTTCTTCAAGTTTTGCCTTTTCTCTAATTACTTTTAGAGTTTCGAGGGATGCATCGCTTGCCCGTCGAGATATGAATATAAGATATTTCTCTTCTTTCTTTTCCGCTTCAATCATAAGTGACTCGTCGTATTTAGCGACACCAGTCACCATAATTTCCATCGAGCGCAACAACTCTATGGCAACTTCCCTAAACCCATTAGCATCCAGTGTCGCAATGGCTTCGGAAATTCTCTCGACGAGTCGCTGCTCCAGACTCTCTTTAATATCTTTCATTTTAACCTGCCTGCAAGTGACATCAATCTTTCAATCTTCCAATCGCGCTTCTCCCCTGAAAGACTCTCAATAATCCCCATCGCCATATCTTCCTTTCCAGATTCAAGGAGCGCCAGCGCCATGAGCACCTTGATGTGCCTTTTCCCCTCCTCGGACTCTTCTTCCACAACGAGCTTTTCCAGTCTAGCTAATGATTGATCGATTTCTCCAGTGAAATACGGAATTGCTGCTCTATTCACTTTTGCGATTTGCTCCAAATGGCGATAACTCCTACTGCGCTCGTATAACTCCTCAGCGCTCTCACGAAGCGAATTCACGAATGGGTAGAGACCCGATGGATCAATGGGAAGTTTGATCACTTCTTTAGTGAGCAACATTTCGACGTTAGCTATACGGATCGATGCACGAGCGCCTGTTTCCGTTCCATCTTCGAGTTTTGATGATGCCTTCAGGACTTCAAGTAAGATGTTGCGATGCGGCAAACGTTCAATTCCATACAGTCTCAAATCAACCCCAATGTACGAAAGATATCGATCGACAAACACTGAGAGCTCGCCTGAGTCGCCTGAATGTATGAGTTCCCTCAGGCGCAAGGAGGCATCTATTCCCCTTCCAAAAATGACGTCTGAGGAGTGGAAGGGACCAATCCTCATTGAAGCGCTATTCAAGCGATTCAGGCGCATATCCGCAGTTGGATCGAGAAGTGAAGGCATCAAAGCCGTTGGATCTCCTATCATTTCAAAGCAGTTCCTGCAAAGCAGGATGCCTTCGCCTGTCTTCCCGCCGCAGCCGAGACATGACAATGGAACACCATGTAAGTATCAGCGCTATCAAATAAAAAATATTGGCTTCTCGGTCAAGGTTTAATTTGCGGTGGCGCGAAATCGCTTTGACATATAAACGCCGTTTCTCGAGTACCCTAATGATGCATAATATCGTCTTGCACCAACCCCGCTTGTCACATTGATGCCTCTGCATCCATTTTCTTTCGAAATTCTCTCAGCTTCAAAGAGAAGACGTTTTCCGAAACCGCGGTGTTGCCACGAATTACCTTCATAACCGATTGGTATCATCTGGCCAAATACCTTAAGCTCCCTCAAGGATGCCATGTCATTCAACAGAGGATCGCTTATTCTCAATCTCGCATAGCCAACCAAAGCCTCCTGGGAGGGGATCTCCAAAGAAATGAAGAATTCGTCTCCTCCTGAAGCCCTGTATTTTAATACTGTGAGCTCCGCCTGCGACACTTCACCTGGATCTACGCCTAGCAAACCGACCTCCCTGCATCTTATGCAGTGGCATTTTGTTCCTTCTCTCTTCATTCTTTCTTGAACCAACTCTCGGAGATGCCCTTTGTCAACGCCTGCCTCTATGAGAGGTACTGGAATATCTCTCTGAATTCTTTGAATGCGCACATATGGAGGCACGATTTTTTTCATATTGGAGATGACCTCAACAGCTTCATCTGTCAGGTACGGTCTGTATTCGCCTGCTTTCCACATATCGTAAAGTTGCGTGCCCCTGACGACAAGTGTGGGATAGATCTTGAGCATATCGGGGCGGAATCTTTCGTCTTCAAATATCATGGAAAAACTTTGCAAATCTTTCTCAGGTGAGGAGCCGGGAAGACCGGGCATAATATGATAGCAGACCTTAAGCCCTAATTCTTTGGCAGTGCGCGTAGCTTTCGCCACTTCTTCAGTGCCATGACCCCGACTGACGAGGCACAGAATTTCATCATCGAGTATTTGAACGCCGAGTTCAACTCTCGTTGCACCGAGCGCCATAGAAAATTCAGCCCTCTCCCGATCGAATGCATCTGGTCGAGTTTCTACGGTCATGCCTATGCACCGATGTCGAGCTGTCTCATTAATTGAGTGCGCCTCTTCAAGAGAACTGCTTCTAGATCCGTTCATGGCATCGAAACAACCTTTGACGAATGCTATCTGGTAGTCCTCAGGACGTGTTGTGAAGGTGCCACCCATTATGATGAGGTCTATTTTGTCCGTTGGATGTCCTATGGATTCCAGCTGCTCGATCCTGCATTTTACCTGCTCGTAAGCGTCGAAATCATGCGTCTGCGCCCTTCTCGCAGCTGGTTCCTTTCCCGTATACGATTGAGGCGATCCAAATTCGACACCACCCGGACAGTAGATGCACTTGCCGTGTGGGCATGGGGAAGGGGATGTCATAACTGCAACAACTGCCACGCCACTCAGAGTTCTGACTGGTTTTCGCCTCAGCAGTCGCTCAACCAAAGGATATTCATATTCATCGGCCGCGGCAAGGGTTTCTGAGTTTGGAGGGATCGAGTCGAGTCCGAACTGCTTCGCTAGTTCTATCTTTGCCGACTGAAGGGCATGTCTATCCCTGATCTCACCAGCAAGTATTCGCCTGATGAGTTCACCATGGTAGCTCGCACGGAGCTTATCGCGAGTATTCGATGTCATGCCACTTTCAACGTAATTATTCATCCGTAAAATCACGTCGTTTTATCTAAAATAAACCTCTCGCTCTTCGCTTTCCTTCTTTTCTTCCTCTTCTTTGAGATACAGCAAGTCGATGGACACGACCGCAATACATGGAATCAACCTGATCCTGCCTGTGTCAGACCCATGCGTTTCATCGAGCTCTATGCTGATCGCAGTGTCGTGCCCGAAAGCAATATATCCTCTGAATTCGCCAGAGGTTACCAAAGGCTGGTTGTCTCCTCCCCTGCTAATTATGCGGCATCTTGAGCCCTTTGTAAGATTTGGCTCAATCTCCTTACCAGACATTTACTCAGCCTCCTCGATCAATTTCTGAAGATGTTCGACCGTCTTACGATAATTTTCCATCGCCATTTGGACATTTGCCTCGGTAAAACTCCACGCTTTCCTCAAATCGCCGTAACGTATTCTGTATCCTTTTTTGATCTGACCATCGCGTTCGGTTTCGATTTCTTCGATGAGATCAAGAGACTTGAGTTTATTGAGATGTCTGTAAACTGTAGGTTTCGTCGTATTGAGATACGCTGAGAGTTCGTCGACAAGCCACGCCCGCTTCAGATTTTTAACAAAGCACTCCAAAAAAAGTCGATACGGGATGCTTTCTTCCGAGTCCTTTCCTTTTTTTCTCGCATCGAAATTCTGTGGAAGATATCCTATCAGCTTGAGAAATTCAGCTACGACTTCCTCAACATTTCTGATAGGAGTTAGTGGGGTATTGCTTACGACGGTGAGTTGAAACATAGTATCAAGGATATCGAATTATTTTAAGCATATTAATTTTATACTATCGGTGATGCCATTTCTTTTTGCAATTTTTCATATTTAGCCGTATTGGAAGTTATTGTGCTGCGAAAGCGCTACGAAACAGAGCTGGTGCAGGAGTCATCTTTTTTTGCTGAAGGTGTAATTTTGCCTCTCAAGTAATTATGAAATCGCGCCTTCCTTCGTCCATTTGGTACAATATACCTACCGGTGTTGTACAAGGAGGACAAAATTCATCTAATTGTGAGAAAGTGATTTATAGAATGTTAATATAATTGAATATGGTGAGCTGATGAAGCGATCAGCAATTTATGCGATTGTGGTGGTGATCATAGCTCTGGTCGCCGCTGTTGCCGTTGCCGTTGTTTATGTCCCAACAACACAAGAAAAAATCATCTATTGGACACAAATTGCACCAGCACAACAAAGGGCAGCTTTAATAGACAACATCGTCCAGGGTGCTGTTAGTTGGGAGCCCTACGTTTCAGATTCGTTGATCGATGATACAGCAGAAGTCATCGCGTGGTCAAATGAAATATGGCCCCATCATCCATGCTGTGTGGTAGCGGTGAAAAAGAGCTTCGCCGAGTCTCAGGATGTAGTCAACAATGACCTGGTAGCTAGGGTTGTGAGAGCGCATATCGATGCGACAAATTGGATTTCAGAAACGATACAAAATGGCGGTGAGAACTATACGAAATTGCTCCAGATTGGTGCTCAGTTCAGCGGGAGATCAAACGAAGTTGTGGAATCTGCAATCGAACACATCGAATTCAATTATGGAATCACACCAGCAATCAAAAAGTGGTTCGAAAATTACACCTCGATGTTTGCTGATCTCGGCCAGATATCGTCCCTAGGCGGGTATTCGAATGTGAGCGCCTTTGTCGACTCGATCGTCAACACGACGTATTTGGAGAGGGCAATGAGTGTGACGCCCAGCGACACTATTCTTGGCACGGTAAGACTTGGCTATCTTATGGGAGACCTGCATCAGTTTGCAAGAGTTGTCGCTATGAACGAATCGTTATGGGGTGGCAAGACTCTCTTTGAAAAATACGGCGTTGACATTCAATCACCGCCACCGTACGCAAATGGAGCTTACTTAATGGATGGTTTCGCAAGAGATGAAATCGACATGGGATATCTCGGAAGTCCTCCGGCACTGTTAAAGCGCATCAATGCGAATATCCAGATCGAGATCGTGTCGATGGTCAATAGTGGCGGATCTGCGATCATAGCAAAATCTGGCTTCGCCAGTTTCAGCGAACTTGAGGGGCAAACCTTCGCCACTCCAGGAGTAGGTTCAATCCAACATCTTCTACTGATGTACTACGCCAACGAGAATGGATATAAGCTCAAACTGAAGGGGACGTAGAATCCCTACAAACCTTTTTCTTTTTTGATTCAATAAGGGGAACAAATGAATTTCTCGTGGGCATACGTCAAAAACAACTGGAAAAGACTATCAGAAGAGGGGAAATTGAGAATTTTCTGGATAACTCCTCTCTCACTTGGAGGATTTCTGGTCGTATGGTGGATTCTATCAATCCTACTCAAGCTCGCATACCTCCCTAGCCCAATAGAGGTTTTCCAAGCACTTATCGAATCATTTCGCATACCAGCACCATCCCTTGGCATTACAATGACGAGCAACATCGCAGCTAGCCTTCAGAGATTTCTCATAGGTTTTGTATTAGCGTTTATTGCAGCGGTTCCGCTTGGGCTAATTATGGGATTCTTTAGAGGCGCGGAGATGTTTGCAAAACCCATCATCGAGGTCTTTAGACCGATTCCGCCGATTGCCTGGGTTCCGATATTCCTCCTCATTTTCAAGCTATTCTATGGTCCTGTGATGGTGATTTTTATCGGCGTATTCTTCCCGCTCCTTTCAAATGTGATTTTTGGCGTGAAATCTGTGGATTCAACCCTCGTCGACGCCGCGAAGACGCTGGGAGCTGATAGACTGAGACTATTCACCAAAGTGATATTTCCGTCAACGGTGCCTTTTCTTATGACTGGAATAACGATCGGTCTTGGAATTGGATGGATGTGCATCGTTGCAGCTGAAATGATCGGTGCGGTAGGTGGTGGAGTTGGTTACTATATCTATTTCATGGAACAATTGGGTCGATATGAGTATATGTACGCAGGCATGGTGGTTATCGCAATTCTTGGCATATTGACGGTGGGAATCAGCAGGTATGTCGAACAATATTTGTCAAAACTCATGGGGATGCGATGACGCTGAGCATAAAGAATCTAGAAAAGCGGTTCCGTAAGGACGATGAGGAGCTCGTTGCAATAACCGATTTCAATCTGGAGGTCAGAGATCATGAATTTGTGTGCGTTCTTGGTCCATCAGGGTGCGGAAAAACGACTCTCCTGCGTATCGTGGCTGGTCTCGAAAGCAAGACGTCGGGTTCGGTGATGCTTGATGGGGTCGAGATCACAGGTCCAGGATCCGATCGAGGAATGGTATTCCAAGAGTTCGCCTTGTTTCCGTGGCGTACCGTAAGAAAAAATATTGAATTTGGCCTCGAAATCAAGAAGGTTCGAAAGGAAGAAAGACACGTTATATCAGATAAATATATCCAGCTAGTGGGACTCAAGGGTTTTGAGAATTCCCATCCCTATGAACTTTCGGGCGGCATGAAGCAAAGGGTCGGCATCGCAAGAGCACTAGCTAACGATCCTAAAATCTTGCTGATGGACGAGCCGTTCGGAGCACTCGACGCGCAGACACGTAACATGATGCAGAAGGAACTTCTGCGCATCTGGTCCGAAACGAAAAAGACGATTCTATTCGTGACACATTCTGTCGACGAGGCCGTCTTTTTGGCAGATCGGATCGTCGTCATGACGTCTCGACCTGGAACAGTCAAGGAGATCTTTGATATTGATATGCCAAGGCCCCGAGATCGAGCAAGCGTGGAGTTTGCATCGCTGAGGAAGCACATTCTTGCCGAGCTGGAGAGAGAAGTCACATCGTCGGATACAATAGTCAAAACCTAGAAGATCTTTTCAGCCGCGCGTTCAATCGCCCTCAAGACAGAATTATGAGGCACTACGACTGCCACAGGTATTGATAGTATCTTCTCTACCGTTGGCGCAATTATCGGAGCGCATACGACCGCAAGCGCACCATCCCTTTCTGCATTCACGGCTGAGATTATCGCTTCTTCCATTGTCGAAGCGGGGTATTCTTTGACTTTGATATTCTTACCGCCTATTTTCACAAATCGCTCTTCAATCTTCTCGAGCACTGGTCTGCTTGCAATTATCGCGATGAAATTGCCAGCTGGATGCTTCTCAAGCTTCCTCACGGCCATAACTATGCTACGAACAGTCCGCAGATTTGGTTCTCTGTGTCCCTGCATGATCTTATAAATCGTGCTCATCGATAGCCCTGTTCGTTCGCAAAACTCAGAAACGCTGACCTGTAAATCTTCTTCAATAATCTTTCTTAAAGACTCTCTGAATCCTCCTTCACTTCGGAGCATCCCAGATATCAATTCCGTCTCGAGCGACATTCGATCACTTGCCTTCCATATTCTTGACAAATTCCGCGGCCCTAACCCCAGCAACGCATCCCTGGCCAACTGCTTTGGCAAGCTGCCAAGGTTGCCCAGTCACGTCGCCGCACGCAAATACACCCTCCACTCCGGTTTTGCAATCTTTGTCCACCTCAATAATTCCTGAAGGATCTGGTATGATTCCAACCTCGAGTGCTAGTTCGACAGCTCCCTTGGCACCCAATTCTATAAAGACCCCATCAACCTCGAGTTTTCGTCCATCCTTCAATGCAATGCCAGTTACCACTTCGTCTCCAAGAATTTCAACTGGGTGAGCTGGTGAAACGATCTCAACTGTCGAACGCTTCACTTTCTCCATAAGAGGTTTCGCTATCCTGATTCCTTTTGAAATCCAGTAAACCTTATTTGCATATTCCTTGAGTAGAAGCGCCGAGGATGCAGCGACACTTTCATCGCCGATCACTGCCACCCTCTTTCCCTTAAAGAAATTACAGTCACATGAGGCACAATAACTGACGCCTCTCCCAAGGAATTCTTTTTCGCCTTTAATTCCCAGTTTTACTCTGGATATGCCTGGTGCCAACACAATAGTCTTTGCATTGATCTTCCTCTCGTTATCTGTTTCCAATAAGAAATGATCTTCATTCTTCACAAATTTGATAACATCCTCTTCGAAGATCTCGGCACCAGATTTCTTTGCCTGGGCCAAACCTATCTTCAGTATATCAAGACCCTCAATAGAATCGATGCCAAAGTAATTCTCGATCTTCGCTTTTACCAACGCGCTTCTATCTATGTGTCCGATTGCAACGACTTTCACTTTGCTCCTTGCAGCATGAATAGCCGCCTGCAAACCAGCTGGTCCACATCCAATAATCGCTACATCCGTCGAAATCTCGTTCATCAACTTGAGATTAGAGCTTGCAGTAATAATAACATTTTTTGAAGCCCGCGGTCAACCTGTTAGCGAAGAAGCCTTGATATTATCGATCCTTTTGTTTGAGAAAAGATATTGTTGCTCTTATTTCATCAATTCTCATCTCGAGGGAGAATGAAGGAGAATGAGCTGGCCGATTTGCCTCTAGTTCAGCTAGCTGCTCTTCCAATTCCTTGATTCTTTCTCGAATGTTAAATTCGTCCATGTTTCTCATTAAATGTACTTTTGAAGCTTCTTAAGTATCTGGTCCTTTGGCATTGCGCCGACTATTCTATCCGCAAGATGCCCTTTGTGAAATACAAGAAGCGTGGGAATTGCCTGGATTCTATATTTAACCGCGGTCATCTGGTTCTCATCAGTATTCAGCTTGCCGAAAACAATCCGCCCCTGAAGATCTCTTGCTAGAGCATCTATGACGGGTGCAATCATCCTGCATGGTCCGCACCACGGTGCCCAGCAATCAACCACCACGGTATCATATCTTTTGACAAATTCATCGAAATTACCATCGGTGATCTGGATTGGCTCAGACGGCATTTCAAGACTATTGACTTTTTGCGCCTTAGACATCAGTGCCTCTAATTTCTTTCTTCGAATTTCTTCGAGTTCGTCCATTTATATCACCCGGTTGTGTTCGATCTAGACAAAACCGATACTTTCCTCTATTGATATTAATCTTTTTCCCAAATTTGTTCCAGCCGCGTGTTTCAATTATCTCAAATGAAGGAATAGTAAATGATGAAAGCAATTTAGGTTTGCCGCATCTAAATCGGACTTCGCTGCCATTAATACCAATTGACCTAGCACCGGGCAGATCGCAATCCGTTCGCTTCATAATACACTTCACGAATGAACACTTCGCCCCGAACCCGAAGGCTTTTTAAGCGTCAAGGATGATATCGCAGTGGGATATCTGATGTTGGAGGAAGCATCGGAA
Organism: Methanomassiliicoccales archaeon; assembly: GCA_038850735.1. Taxonomy (NCBI): domain Archaea; kingdom Methanobacteriati; phylum Thermoplasmatota; class Thermoplasmata; order Methanomassiliicoccales; species Methanomassiliicoccales archaeon. Next base: position 96,377 of record JAWCLO010000006.1, on the reverse strand, counting down.
TTAATCGGACTGCAGGTATACACGCCAAACGGAATCTTTGTTGGCAATGTTAACAATCTTGTGATAGAGCTGGAGAAGAAATGCGTTGATGGTATTTTTATTAGCGAAACAAATCCACTTTTGGTTGAGGATTCGAAGGCAATCAACATTCCCTATAGGTGGATTCAAGCCATTGGAGATATTATTATTTTGAAGTATTTCCCCAAAAGAGTAACTACGAAAAAACCCGCCGTCAAGCTTTGATAATAGGAAGCTTTTTATTCGCTAATACATACAAGGCGACCATGACCGTTAAAATTAGAGGCAAAGTCTATATTGATCCGACAGCTGTCCTTATAGGCAATATTTCGATCGAAGACGGCGCTAGCATATGGCCATTTGCTGTTCTGAGAGGAGATCTGAATACGATAGCCATCGGTGAGGGGACAAACATTCAGGAACACACCACGATTCACGGGGACGAAAGTTTCCCCAATATCATTGGTAGAAATGTATCGATAGGTCACGGTGCCGTAATACATGGGGCTACCATTGGCGACTACTGCATTATAGGAATGCAGTCAACAATTCTTAACGGTACAGTCATTGGAAATGAATGCATTATTGGAGCGGGGGCACTCGTTACAGCAGGGATGAAAATCCCGCCCAAATCGGTCGTTGTAGGCGTCCCGGCAAAAATCATACGAGAAGGCGATGAAAGCATCAAGGAAAAAGCAGCGAGGAATGCGGAGGAGTATCACAAACTCAGAGATTCCTACCTTGCTGGTAAATATGATCGCTACAAGAGCCACTAAACCTCAAATTATTCCTCAAAGGCGCGAGCAATTCATCGATATCCCTTTTGCATATACGAGATAATTCTTCATGCATTGCTCTCAATCGCTGCGCCGCCTTATCAAGTCCTCTCCTTTCAAAATCCACTGAAGCATCCCACACCGTTCGCACACTAAATTCGCCGACGAGATTGTCCGCATGCGTAACTATTTTTTCTTCGAGGGTTTCCGGCATGTATATTCCAGCAGGAAGGCTAAGGGCCGCGGCTTCCTCATCAGTCAGTCCAGCTCCCAGATGCCTCTGGATTATTCGCACAATTTCATCCGGTAAATTTCGCCTCCTAGCGATATTCACGCCCTCGATGACATGATCAACACCATGTGTGCGTGTTCTTCCGATATCGTGTAGCATGGAGCCAGCGACGACTAAATCGATATCTGCACCGCAGCATTTGGCTATTCTTTTTGCGACTTCCTTCACTGTACAGCAGTGCTTTATTATGCTCGGGCTGGCACCCTCTTCCACCAGAATGCTGATACATTCTTCTTCATTCGGCATCGCAGACAACTTTCTTCCCTCTCTCGCACGGAATGATCTTCAATTTGCCTTTGAAATCCCTTCTGAGACCTTCACCCTTTAGATATCTATCGAGAAATACGGCCAATGCTGCCACTTCTGAATGGGGCTGATTGCCAACGGCGACATTGAAAGTCGCGAGATCGTATACTTCCGCTGGAACCTTCTCAGCACCAACTACGATGAGCAACTTCTCAGCACTGATTCTCGGTAGCGCGTCATCGATATGTATCCCATACATGGTCAGGTGTACGATCGCTCCTTCGAAAGTTTTGACGATTTCTTTCCAATTGCCTACGCCTGTTCTAATAACGAAATCGCCGCCAAAGCGATCAGCGACACTGCGGATACCCTCCTCCAGTTTCGTGTCCTGAGTGGTGATTAGAATACCCTTTGCGCCAAATGCTCGAGCTGTCAATGCCACATGAGTAGTGACTCTTTTGTCTCTATCCGGGCGATGACCAAGCCTTAGTACCCAAATTTCTGTCATCGATAATTCTTCCAAAATTCAATCTTTTACGCGTTCGATTCGATGTCCTCGGTAATCCAGCTTGACAGATCTCTTGACAATACTCTTCAGCATCGTTGAAGTAATGCCGAGAGCCTCTGCGATGTCACCAGCAAACTTTCCATCGATGCCCACGAGGTCAAGAATCTTCTTTTCAATCGCATCGAACTCCTCTTCTGGCATCATGGCCACAGCAAGCACGTCGCTAATCTCATACACGGGCCAGGATGCATTGATATGGAAAGATGTGTAATATGTGCGGTATGCCTTATCTGGCGGAGCCCCGCTTACTGACTGCCATTTCGTCTCAACGAGCTTCATCTTTTCGAAGAATTTGAGGGCGTCTTTCCCCTCTGGCCCAAACTTCTCCTCTATTTCCTTAGAGGTTCGCCAATCGAGGGTCACCTCTTTCAGAACTTCTCTTTTTATTTTGGTATCAACTGCCCTCAACATAGGCACTAGATCAGAGGGGTCGTTGATCACCTTTATCCTGTTCATACGGTACCTTATTGAGTTGTGAAAATATAAAAGGATAGGATAAGCAGACGGTTGCCAGTAAAGTCAGCATCGATAAATCTATGACGGCAACGCATTTTGTTCCATATGTATTATAAACCTCCTCGAAGTTCCGGGAAAGAGATGAAAATCGTTTACCAATGCCTCGTGTGCGATAAAGTGCACGAAACGCTTGAAGATGCACAAAACTGCCATAACGGCCCCGTCCAAGGAATTCAAAGGGGCATAACGAGGTACCCAAAGAAGTCGTTTTTCGGCCGCTGAAGATCGATAACGCACATGACTTTAAGTTTGAATCAAAGCAAACACGATATAAATTCCGATCAAAGGGACAATTATCATAAGAAAATCATCGTCGACAAGTTTCAATTTCAGCCGTTCAATACCGATAGCCAAGGATGTTGCAACGATTGAAGCAAGCATTACCGAAAATTTCACGCCCTCGAAATAGCTCAGTGAAATGCCTGCAATTCCAAAATAAACAAAAATGGGGACCCAAGGATAGGTTCTGCTTTTCCTAATTCTCAGTTCTCCGATCAGGGGATCTACCCATCCCATTCCCATGAGAACGGGTGCTGAGTATTCAAGTGGAAAAAAAAGAAAAGCTAGGGTCATACCGATAGCCGCCCATGCCGCAGCTGACATCTGGTATTGCTCATAATCTCTCATTCCGGGAATTCTTGGCTTGTATTTTAGCCTAAGAAATTCTGCCACAAGAACGACAAAGAGTATCAGAAGAAGTGCAGTTTCCCTACCGATTCCTCCTTTCCAGAGGGGATCTGGAAGAAAGTAGTAAATCAAGAAGGCCGGCGTAGCCAGGTGGATAATTCGCCTTAGTAATGCGCTTGATATCATCGGAACTGCCATGCTAGTAATACAAATTCTAATTATACGATTATATCTTGAGTTGATAGACTCAATCGATCCGCGGGTCAACAAAATTTTGAAACGCATAATGTGAGTATATTGCTTTGAATTTTCGATGATTCTCTGAATCTCCAAATTAACAATCAAATAAAAATTAAAAAATAAAAAAAATCAAGTAGATACACGTGTTATCATGAGTATTGGAGGGAAACCATGGGGGCGAAAAGTGTCCTCACAAGTAAAATCGAAAGCGAGATCGAATTACTGCAAAGACATGTCATAATGCTGAAGGCAATTATGGAGCATGAGCCAATTGGTATCATCAGGTTATCCGAGCTTCTCAACTGCCCACAGCATAAAGTGAGATACTCACTGAGGATTTTGGAGCAGGAAGGTTTGATTAAACCCTCGCCCGAAGGGGCCATTACGACTGAAAAGCTCAGTACATTCCTGGAGAGTTTACGAAATACACTTGAGTGGATGAGCAATACCGTCAAGGAATTGCGGGAGTCCTTGGATTGAAGGATATCCTCCGATGTATGACGCAATCTAGCATCCCTTTGAGCTCTGTTCGGTTAACATTCCATACATGCATTGGTGAGTTGAACAGCGAAGTATTGGTAGAGGAAAAAGGATTAATATAGGGCTGGCATTTTACACGGTCGCCCAACTGTGCCGTCGTAGCTCAGCTGGTAGAGCGTGTGGCTGTTAATCCCCTTCATGGGGAGTTGAAACCACAAGGTCAGCGGTTCGATCCCGCTCGACGGCGCCATTCTAATCATATTTTATCGCCGTTTAGTGAAATACGATTTTAAAATCGCTTTTCGCCAGCAATCCGCTGTTAATCTACAAGCAGCAATCCAATCCATGATGGTTCTTCATTTCCATAGAAGCTTATGTTCATCCCTGCTTTTTTGGCGGTCTCAATAACATCAATTCCAACGGCTTCCATCGAGGGTCTTGCGTCAAAGGGCCTTCTGCACACTTTTCCAGATTTCTGTCCAACGCATTCGTCGCAAAGCCTACACGCCCCGGCGGAGAGTCCAGCTGCAAACCTGAAGCCCAATTTTAGGCAATCTCGTTCAAGTTTGCGAAGGATCTCGACGAGCGTCCTTTCGCTCTTCACAAGCGGTTCCTTGTAATTCTCTATGTCCCTGATTTCATTTAATGATGCCTCTTTACCTACGGCGGCGATCAGGTCCCATTTAAGTTGTATTCTGACCCTAAGGAGTATCGCATACCTGTAGTAGGAGAGGATTTTAATGAATTCATCTGAGTTTATCACGTTAGGTGGGCACATGAGATTGTATCCATAATTCGGGCAAATAGGAACCATACATTTCAAGCGTACCCTAGGATCCACCACAATACTTTGAGTCGAAATAATGATTGCCTCAGATGCACCATAAGCTTTTGCCTTTTCGCACAGCATTTGAAGATCCTCAGTTAACGCCACATCGCTGCCTCCTTCGTTATGAAGATCGTTCTCATTAATATCAAAGCTTTATGTAACCCATATATCCGTCGGAATATACTCTAGATCAAGCACTTTCTTTGGAGATGATTACTTGCGATAAAGAATTTTCAAGTCATTTCGCGCATATAGGCATACCCCAATTGCGTAATTGGGAGAGAAAATGCAATAAATGGTTTTTGAAGGGCTAACTTGGAGGAATTCCGCTTGGAATAGTTGTAAATGTGAAATACATGACACATAGGTGCATGCTCAAAAATAAGAAAATGTTGCAAAGCGAGACTTCCATATTCCCATGAAATCATGAATTAGAATTTGATATGCTCTTCAAGAAACTGTTATACAATCTACAAAACATTACGGCTTCGTTTTTCCCAGTGAGGCGCTGTCTTTATGAGTTGACGGCAACAGATTTATATCGAGCTGCATTATAACGAGAATTTTGCTAGTATCCACAAGAAGGGCCCGTAGCTTAGTCTGGCGGAGCGTCTGGCTCATAAGGTTGGCCTGAGATACCAGATGGTCGTCGGTTCAAATCCGGCCGGGCCCATCTTTCATCAATCCTTATTTTCGTTGCTTCTAATGAATTTGAAAGATGTGAGAACCTCGGGCTCGATGAATTTCATCTCGATAGCGGATATAGATTGTATAGATTTCCTGCCAGCATAATCTAATTTTGTATCAATATAATTCAAGCTGTCAGTAATGAAAGGAATAGATTATTCTAAAACTTAACATCTCAAAAAAAACTTCGCACGACTTATATAAATTGCTTACTAAACACACAAGCCCTATTCATGTGTGAAAGTGAAATGCCCGACTGTCTAATATTACGATCCAAAGGCTCGCCATAATTGTATGATTCGGGTTAGTTTGATGCAACCTTAAGTTGATCCACTATACATGGTTTCAAAGCTCTCTTGTTTTTTGCTCGTATCAGACCTCTTTATTAAAAAATAAATTCCAAAGCGACCGATCTTATTTTCATCCCACAGAGGAATAACAGTAGATTCCTTGCACATTGTCAACTATAATGCAAAAAGTAAGATGCCTTTTGCACCCATAGGACCGAACTTTTTCGGAATAATATATATATGAAAGAGCTTACAATTGTTAAAGCGACCTATAAGGTCGAGCAGCCGTCCTTACAGGACAAAACCACATGATGGAGGGCGCTTCGCCAGACCTTCCTCCTTGCAATCCCCCTGTTTTTCTGGCGCCCTCCTGACCGTGCGATGATGAATCGATGAGCACATGAAATAACACATCCATTTCCCAAGGGATTGTGGGATATGATTTAATTGCAGACATCGTTCTTGAGTACCGTAAATTGTGGGGATTTCGGAACAAGAAGATGATAGAAAGATCTACAATCCCTTCCTATTCAGATACCAATATGCTTTCTTCAAGAGATATGACGATTCCATAAGGGAGCCGATAATCGATGTTTGCTGCGGCGATAGCGATATGCTTGACTTTATCCTTGAAAACGGCAGGAAAGACATTTACGGAATAGATTTCTCTAGGTTGCCATTAACATTGCAAAGATCAGCTCGGCAAATATTTAGAAAATGAAGTCAAACCTTGAATTATGCCAAAACATATGATCAATCTCTCATTGTTTCGGCGGCAAACTGTTTAGAACATTGATTTGCAAGGTGCTTTCCATCAAACGGTCTACCCAGGCGCTGTGAAGATGGTGTCCGAAGCAGCGATAATTCTTTGTCACGGTGCACTAGCGAACGTATCCACCCCATCAGAACCGACCTGCCTAGCAGTGCAGTTCCGGTTGCATAAGGAAAAGAAGACACATAGACTCATAGATGAGGGAGGGATCGGTAGATGCTATTTTTCTGGAGAACAATTAGTGATCGTTTCCGATGAAATTTCGACATTGTGGAAAGGCCAGAAAGGGAAGTATTAATGCGTATTGAAAGGTTACCTCACAAGATGTGGGTTTTGATTTTGAAGTGGAAGTAACGCTAGCGATTTTCCACCTCGATCGCTGATTTCAGAAGCATGAATCGATTTTGCGAGTAGCCTTTGATCACCAGTTACGACATAACCCTTTTATCGCTGGGACAGTCAAATTGCCGAGAACAAAATGTGGGATTGATTTCATTTGGATATCTGAGGCTTGCAAGAAGATGAATACATCAATTCTGTTTAATATTCGTTTAAGATTTCATGCCTTAATGAATTCATATTCCTGCCGGCTTGGCATCATAGGTTGCCCGATACTCGAAAACGAAATTGTTTACTTAGCAGTAAATGACAAAGATATTTCGCAGATCATTGTAATCCGTACAGAAGAGTCGAGGAGTTTGCTTCACAAGCTAAGCAGCGCAACAAGCGCGAAGATTATATGCATCGAAGAAGGGGAGATTCATAATTTGAAACAAGTTGGCTACAGCCTTATCATATTGATGAAATCGATGGCGCTCCACGAGGATCCACAGAAATTGCGTGGGGAAGTAATGCAATCGATCAAACAAATCGCACCAGTATGCGATTCCATTTTACTTTTCTATGGTCTCTGCGGAAATGCGTTCAGAGATCTCACAGAAATTAAGACTGCTGCCGGAAAGGATCTCTTTATACTAGCAGATGAATGCGAAAGACCAGTCGATGATTGCATTGCCGCAGTTCTCGGCGGAACGGAGGGCTACTATCGACTTTTAAAACGATATCCTGGTGTATTTTACCTTACGCCAGAGTGGGCTGAACACTGGCGCGAGCTCATTTTTAAGATGGAGTTAACTCGCGGTGCTGAAAGAGGAGATCTCAGCGTTCTAAAATGGATTTTTGAACTTGCAGGTTATAAGAAGGCGCTGAAGATTGACACGGGATTGGGAGATAAGGAGGAGTTTGAAAGGTCTGTCGCCGAGTTTGCGAGAGAGTTCAACTTCGAGTTGGGTTCCCTTGAAAAGGAGTTCATTACGCTTGATGCCATCGTGCGATCCTATGATAAAGCGAAGAAATGTGCCCTCCACAGAAATTAGAAAAGGCGCTGGACTTTTTGAATTCATAAAGAGTCGTGCAGGAGCTTACCGGTGCCCTTTTGCGGAATTTTCTTGCCTCTTATTATTAGTTTGTTGCACCAAAGCAATACCATTTCCATTTCCAGATCACGACCACCTTTGAAGTCAGACATCGATAAAAGATGATATGACGAAGTATGTACCCAGAGCTGCGAGAAAGGCACCGAGAATCATCTTTACCTGCCTCTGCCGGGGGCTAATAAATTTTTCATGCCGATGCACGACGAAAGATACTGAGATATAATAAGCTAGGTCAGATACCCAATGACCCAGTGTGACTATTAAAGCGCCGAGAAGGCCCATCAATTCTATCCCAGTGAGCAAGAGTGCAAGACCCGCCGTAGCCCACCAAGGCGGTTGTGAAGGGTTGAGGGCAGTATAAAAAATTCCGCCTACAAAAGACGAGTCTACGCGCCTCCTGATCATCTTGGTCTCACTGTCCTTATTCAGCATCGTAAATATGCCCATTGTAAACATTACTGCCCCGCCAACGAGGAAAATAATCCATTTGAAATCGATGAGAAAATATCCAAAACCGAGGAGTAGGACAGCTACTATACCAGCTTCCCAAACAACGTGCCCTAGAATGATTTCGTGAGCTGTGACCTTGCCTTTCTGGTTCGTATCGAGAACGGTGAATGCAAAAAGTGGCCCAGGGATTATAGCCCCACTAAGACCTACGATGAAACCAAGGGCAAAGAGCTCTGCAACTTCCAGCAACATTTTCTCACTCATCTTCAGTATGGCATTTTAATGGTCGTGCCATTATCTTTAGCTGATTTAGGCAAGACAGTTAGTAACTTCATTTGATTAATAAGGTTCTGAGCTTCATGCCCGGAGATTCAACTGTTGAGTGAGATGACGAGGTGATGTCACTCGAGGGCCTTTTTATTTTCCAGGTCGATGTGAGTAACACCAAAGGTGAAGAATCATCAGAAAAATGTCGATTAAGGTAAATTTATGCTGTAAATTTTTGAAATAGCATAATCTGGTGCTTAAATTCTCATGTGCAGACATCGAGGACATTCATGCGCATATCATACTCGCAATTACTGCCGGTTGCGCATAAATGGCAAAGTGGTGGTTTTCCATCTGATCAACTAGGTAGTCCCACATCGAGTTGGAATTTTGGAAGCACACCTATTGCAGTTACTTTTGCCTGTCTGTAATTGGAATCCTATAGAACATTTGGTACAAATTGCAGAAGATCTCGGTCGACAGAAAGCATAATCGTTAGAATTCATTATGTCCACCTATGGATCAATGGACGCTCCTTGGACTCATCGCAGGGTTTCTCACGACCATGGGATTTGTACCTCAGATTATTAAGGGTTTGAAAACGAGGAGATTGGAAGACGTGTCGATTGGGATGCTCCTCTTATTGTGCGCGGGCATGTTCCTGTGGTTGGTCTATGGCATATTCATAAATAGTGCTCCTGTTATGTTTTGGAATGCTGTTGCGTTCACGCTGAATATCATTCTAATCGGGTTGAAACTCAGATTTGACAAAAGCGGGATCGCAGATAAAGGGGTTTGAATATCATAAACTAGGAAACTTGATGAAAATGGGCATCATTTAGATTTATTCCCAAGCATGCTAATAAGTTCCAAGCAGTTTCTTGGCGCATTTGCATTGAAATCATTATTCCAGAAACCGTATACGCAATCAACATTAAGTGACTGAATGAATTTGACCCATTCTCTAATTTCTTCGCTCTTATATTCATATCTGTACCACGATTTGCGCCCATGCCACCTGATGTAGGCAAAATCAGCGGTCGGTTCGGTCATGAAAATCATTTTCGGAGAATCCACGAAACAGATGGCCACGCCATACGTTGCAAGCAATGACAGCACTTCACTCGTGGTCCAGTTCTTGTTCCTGAATTCGATAGTAAATTTAAGATCCCTGGGCAACATTGATAAAAAATTCTCGAGTTGGACAAGATCCTTCTTTATCCCTGGTGGCAACTGAATCAGTATTGGGCCGAGCTTTTCACCCAAAATTCTCATCCGCGTAAGAAACAGTACCAGTTCCGCACCAACATCATTTAGCCGCTTTATGTGTGTAATTTTTCGGCTCATTTTCGGACAGAAAAGAAAACCTTCAGGTACTCTCATGCGCCAGCTCTTAATCAAGCCCTCAAATGGCAATCTGTAAAAGGACATGTTGATTTCGACAGTATTGAAGATCTTTGCATATTCTTCTAGCATTTTACTTGGCTCACAGTCTTTACGATAAAATTTACCGATCCAATCCTTATAGCTCCATCCACTACAACCAAAGCGATACTCCTTTGAAGTCATGCTCAACGTGTTCTATTTTAAGAAGATCTAAATTAAGAATTCTCTTAGCAACTAGTATAGAAATTAGATTCGACATAAGAAATGCTCGCTGACGCTGAGGTCAATAAATTTCAAGATGCAAGAATGGTAGTGAAGCTAACGATTCTTGATTCGAGCTCAAGTAGAGAATAAATAAATATAATTTGACGGATTCAAGAACTGCTGTTTGGCGACTTTGCATCAAATTCTGGGGGAAAATAGTCTTGAATGCAATTGAAGTCACGAATCTCGTTAAGGCTTACGGCAAATTTGTTGCGGTTAAAGGCATTTCATTCACGGTCAAGCAAGGAGAGATCTTTGGGCTTATTGGTCCCAATGGCGCGGGCAAGACCACAACCCTGCGAATCTTAGCTACACTGCTTCAAATTTCATCCGGTCATGTAAGGATGTTTGACAAGGATCTTCAAAAGGAGCAGGCCGAGATAAGAAAAATGATCTCATACCTTCCAGAGGATGCTGGTGCCTACAAAAACCTTACAGGCCGCTCGTATTTGGAATTCATGGCCGCGTTCTTCGATCCTTCCAAAAGCGAGCGATACAAAGCAATGGTCAATAGAGGCATTGAAATAGCAAATTTGGGTGAAAGAATCGATGACAAGATTGAAACATACAGCAAAGGTATGAGCCGGCGCCTTTTGGTCGGCCGAGCCCTAATGGTCGAGCCGAAAATAGCAATCCTCGACGAGCCGACTTCAGGCCTAGATGTCATTAATGCAAAGGAAATTAGGGATATCATCAGAAGAGCCTCTTCCCATGGAATGTCCGTCTTGCTATCATCACATAACATGCTTGAGGTGGAATTCCTCTGCGACCGAATTGCGCTAATTAACGATGGTCATATTGTTGAAACCGGATCGCCTAAAGAGTTGAAGGAAAAGTACGGTGCCGCTAACATTGAAGAAGTCTTTGTCAAGGTGGTTTCATGAGAGGGTTCCTCAATATAACGAAGAAGGAGCTCAGGGAACTGTTGACGCCTTCCGCCATCATTCCGATAGCAATTATGGCGATTATATTTGCCTCGATGGGGAATATGATCGGGAGCGTTGGCGAAGAGGTTACAAAACCTCCCGTGATTGGAATAATCGATTTCGATGACAGTACAATTTCGCGAATTGCGACTTCGACTCTTGGTGGGTTATCTGAAGTGGCGTATAATGGTTCTGATATTGAAGAGGGCAAGCGTATCGTTGAAGAAGACGGTGGCACTGCCCTCATTGTATTCCCGGAGGATTTTTCAGAGAAGATACTCGATAACAAATCCAGCGAAATCCAGATCATTTGGATCATGAGAGGGAGTGGGGTTCTCGACAGCATTCCGTCAAGCGTAGTAGATGCGCTCATACAACAGATGAATTACGCAATAGCACAGCATTTAATCGGAAATGAGACTCCCGTAAACTCACAGACGATTCTTAATCCCACGTTAAAGAACGAGACGACGATTTTCAAAAACAGAGAGTTACCGGGAGTTTCTCCTAATACAATAATGGCAATCCTATCTCAGCAGAACTTTGTTGTGCCTCTTGTGGTTGTTCTTGTGATTATTATTTCAGGTAGCACTGTCATCACCTCGATGGGCAACGAAAAGGAAAACAAAACACTTGAGACCCTTCTCACATTGCCTGTGAGCAGAAGTTCGATTGTTTTCGGAAAGTTGGTTGGAGCGGCGATCGTTGGTCTGGTCATGGCGCTGATATACGTGCTGGGATTTGGGTATTATGTTTCTTCGCTGCAGGAACAATCACCAATCGATCTGGAAAGATATGGATTTTCCCTGGATATGTTCGACTATGCGCTCGTAGGTGGTACACTCTTTCTGAGTCTGTTTGCTGCGCTTTCTTTGTGCATGTTGCTCGGGATTTTCGCCAGAAACCTCAAATCTGCACAAACGCTCACGATGCCGATTTCGTTCCTTGCAATCATACCGATGTTCGTACTCATGTTCGGTGATTTTGACACTCTCCCTCTGGCAGTACAAGCTGCGCTATTTATCATTCCATTCTCGCATCCAATGCTTGTAATGCAGAGCCTTATGCTCGACAATTATGTGTTTGTCATAGCGGGAATCCTATACGAAATAGTGTTTGCTTTGGTAACTGTCAGTTTTGCAGTTTGGCTGTTCAAAAAAGATATCTTAATAACAGGTAGGCTTAGAAAGGGGTACGAAAAAATCAGTGGAAAGACGCTTCTACAGGCATATCTGAGAAATAAATTCGTGAGGCGGAGGTTCTGAGGGCGCTAAAATGTTCTCTGGCTATGTTTAATTTTCTTGCTCAACTCTTCCCTCTACCTAAACATCCTAGAATTACCGATTAAGAACTTCACGAGGGTTTTCCAATCAGCCATTTAAATAGATTGCTCTCTCGTCCCTGATGGGCTTAGCCTATTATTAGCAAATCCAATGAACTTAATCCGTTCTCATGCCTTTATCAACTCATCAACTGCTACGCTACAATAAATATAACGGTACATCCTTAGTCTAAGATTGCACAATCTATCTATTTATTTATAGAGGGTTCTTGAAAAAAAACAGTGAATACCTCCTTTAATTCATGAAGCAAAAAAATGCAATTTTCAATGCAACCAGGCATATCTTGACCAAGATAACCATATAGCCGAGTAGTGCGCTCGTGGCTAACTAAGATCTGGTCAAGAGAAATGCGGTAAAGACCGAACGAATTAAACACATGAAGCCAATGCAGATCGTGATGTTATGATTATGAAGGGCAATAATAGGAGCAATGAGGGTCAAAAGATAATCCAATCAATCATTAATGGGGCAAAAATCTGCAGAATTGCGCTCTGCGACGGCGGAAAGGCATACATTATACCAATGAGTTTCGGCTATGATGGCAAGCGCATTTATCTACACTCATCAGAAAAGGGAAAAAAGGTCGAGCTGATGAGAAAGAGCACAAGTATCTGTTTCGAACTCGAATCTCATGTTGAAATTAGAGAGAGCAGCGTTCCCTGCAGGTTTGGAATGGATTACAAGAGCGTGGTAGGTTACGGAAAGCTCGTATTTCTCTCTTCGATTAGGGAAAAAAAGGAAGCTCTCTTGACAATAATGGAACATTACACTGGCAAAAGAGAGTTCGAATTCAATGAAGAAGTAATGAGGCGAACGCTCGTCATTGCAATTGACATCGAGGAAATGACCTACAGAATCTCAGAAAAGACTTTGCTGCAACCCGAGAACTAATGAAGAATAAAACAAACCCTACTTTTTCGAAAGGTTATTAAAAAAATAATGGGATGGAAGAGGGCTTACGCCCAAATCCATTTTTTGGGATCTGGAACTTTCTTGAGATCAGGGATTGCGAAGTCCAGCCCGAACTTCTTCAAAGTCTCTTCCGTGGGAATACCATTGACCCAGCCCCGGGCCTCATAGTACTCCTTGAGCATTTTGTCCAACGGCGGAACCTTACCAGCAGCTCCACCTTCTTTCAAGGGTTCAAACATTCTCGGAGGCAATGTGTCATTCCTCTTGGGATCATACCCATGTTTCAGCGCAAACATTCTGCAAAGCTGGTTAATCCTCCCGCCAACCTCTTGGAATAATTGCTTGGTAGTGTAGTTCCAGCCGGTGATTGCATTTATCATTTCAGCCTTCAACTGGTGTGTATAACCAGCAAAGTCATAGAATAGACAGAAGCTTAAGGCATTGTCAAACTGGCAAATATCCTGCCAAGCAACCGCAGCCTTTCCCTTTAGTTTGTCGTCGAATCTATCCATCGGCGGCAGATCATATTCTGGCACAGGAATACCTAGCTCAGATCCTTCTGGGAAGCCAGTTACATGGCACGGCCCTCTTGGACCGGTAGCGTAGTTAACCGCCATCGAGAAGAAAGCCCTTGGATCGTGTGCAGGTATAACCGCGTTGTCCTTCTCAACAGCGATCGCGGGGCATCCAAGCTTCTTAGCTGCAACCTTTAGACCCTCACCGAGCAATCTAGCTGTAGGATTCGACCTCATCGCAATCATCTTTGCTAGCTTGCACATTGCAACACCGTCTCCCCATTTCAGCTCGAATCCGAGGTCTTCCTTTTTGATGTAGCCCTTCTCGTACGCTTCCATTGCAAATCCGACCACCCCACCGAATTCAATCGTATCCATGCTGTACATATTGCAGAGATGACCCGCATAGTTGATTGCCTTCAGGTTGTCTACCAAACAGTTACTACCCATCATTCCCAGAGTCTCATATTCAGGTCCATAACCATCCATGTCGCACGGTGTGCCTTCCCTGATGGTCACACGCCTGTGGCAGCCCATCACACAGTTAGAGCATGCATCTGGCTTCGGTTTCAATACCTTGTTGAATTCGCCACCGGCGGATCCGATCTTCCGGGCACCCTCTGGCCAGGATCCAAGAGAGAAGTTCTTCATCGGCAATAGACTTAATTGCTCCCTCGGGATAACCGCCATGGCCTGTCCTTCCTCACGGTTTTGCTTAGCAAATTCGTTATCCTTAACGGCAGCGGCAACTTTCTTTTTCAATTCCTTGAGTTTCTCTGGATCCTTTGCAGTGATTTTCTTGGAACCTTTCAACACAATAGCCTTAACTTTCTTCGAGCCGAGGACAGCTCCGCCGCCCATTCTCCCCGCATTACCATGACCATCATAAGTGACCAGCGCTGCATACCTTACAAGATTCTCAGCAGCAGGCCCGATTGGAATAACGACAGCGTTTTTGTCGCCCACCTCTTTCCAAAGTGCCTCTTGCGTGTCGTGAACGTTCATGCCCCAAAGTTTCGACGCATCATGAATTTCGACCTTGTCGTCCATGATCGAAATCCAGACTGGCTTTTTCGCCGCTCCCTTGATGACAAGCGCATCGTACCCGCACTTTTTCAATTCCTCTGCAACATAGCCTCCTCCAGTAGACTGCCCCCAAAATCCCGTCAGTGGTGACTTGAACGAAATAGTGTATCTTCCCGATCCCAGAATTCCCTGACCTTGAATTGGTCCAACCGCCAATACGAAAACGTTGTCCGGTCCCAATGGGTCGGCGCCTGCCGGGATTTCGTCATAACAGATCTTAATTCCGAAACCGACGCCCCCCAGCCATTTCTTTGCGAAATCTTCGTCAAATGTCTGCGTGGAGACCTTGTTACTGTTTAGATCGATTTTTAAAATCTTTCCCCAATACCCGTACATATCTCCTGTTCCTCCTTTTGATTAGGCGACGGGGTGCAACAATGCATGATCCCGTCTCCTCCCCTCTCATCCAGCAGACCAGTACAGATCATTATGCCGAGCTAGATGAGTTATGGTAAATGACTTAACCCATTTGAGCACTATAAGAATTTCGATATGCTGGATTCAACATATCGCCAGAGTGGCGAAACCCTTGCGTTTTCTGATGTGCGAGTTTTTGATTGCAAAAATGAATTTACTATCTTTGCTGCGCACGACTTTCTAACGACCGATCAGTCTCAAAATACACAAAATTAAATTGCTAGAAGCTCAGATATTTCCAACCTACGATACGCCAAATGACGGAGAGGAGAAATATATCATGAACAAAGCTGTTGAGAGTATTGAAGATGAAATCTCGATATTGGTCGCAGCGATCAGAATCGAGGAGTATGGATATGAGTTCTATCTGGAATTATCTAGACAAATAGATGATCACATTGGAGCAGCATTGTTTAGAGGTTTGGCAAGAGACGAGGAGTTGCATAAGTCAATGCTGGAAAGAGAGATTCTTGAAATGAAGCCTGAGGTTAAGATTTCTGAGCTCACCCCAGCGACCAGTTTTGTTGGCCTTATCCCTGAAAAAGTTTTCCCCCAAAACCTCAGAAGTGATTCTGATAAAAAGGAAGAGTATATCCAGTCAATCCAGATAGGAATAATTGTTGAAGAAAGATCTGTGAAAATGTATGGCGAAGCAGCTGCAACTGTATTGAATCCCAAAACTAAGAATCTTCTATTGGGATTGGCGAAGTGGGAAGAGGAGCATAAGAAGCTGCTTGACGAGAACCTTCATACCTTAAAGACCGAGGGTGCCTGGTATGGATATGTTCCAATTTTGGAAGGTTGAATAGGATAATAGCTACGTGGCACACTGCTTTCATCTCACATCTTTTTGCCAAGAGAAATCTGTGGAATTGGAGCGCATTTGATCTAGACCTTCGAGGCGATGCTTCGGAGGCCCGCGTTGCAGTGTGAGAAAAAATAAATACCGTATAGTCATCCATGACTCATCATCTCTTCCTATCCAAGGCGAAAGACCAGATAAAAACGAATAGAGGTGCGCTAATGGTCAAACTTCCGGATATTAAACGGGATCTCCTTGCCTGCCTGCAATGCGGCTATTGTGTCCGCGTCTGCGAAACATGGAAACAAACTCCATGGGAATCAGTAACGCCACGCGGCAAGATTTTTTATCTCAATCAGTTGATGAAAAGATCACCTGTAGATAAGCTCTTGGGCCGTAAAGTGGAAATCGATGAGGAATTTGTAAGAGCTCTCTACATGTGCACGGGCTGTGCCGCATGCTGGCCTGTCTGTCATGTACAAATCGAATTTGCTGATTTTTGGGAGAAGGTTAGAGAATGGGTTGTAGAGCAGGGTGTCGGTCCATTAGAAGCCCATAAGAAATTCCACGAAAGAATACAGAAGGTTAAGAATCCTTATGGGGAACCTGAAGAAAAAAGAGACGCATGGTTTCCCAAAGACATTCCGCGATCAAACAATCCCGAAATTATCTTTTTTGCTGGTTGCACTGCTTCATATCGAGTTCAGAACACTGCAAAAGCAGGAGTTACCGTGCTTCACCGCGCAGGGGTAAGCCTCAATGTTCTTGGCCCTGATGAATGGTGCTGCACATCGCCTGCGCTGAGAACTGGGATGACGGATCTGACATCCAGATTTGCGGAACACACCATAACATCTACGGAAAAAAGGGGAGCGAAGAGCATGGTAACTACCTGCGCAGGTTGCTATAAAACTACACGAAACGACTATCGAAAGTACTATTCATCCCCCACCTTTGAAGTCTATCATTTTTCCCAATATGTTCAAAAGTTACTCAAAGAAAAGAGACTTAAGATTACAAAGGAAATCAAAGCCAGGGTTACATATCACGATCCATGTCATCTCGGAAGGCATGCTGGCGTCTTTGATGCACCGAGAGAAGTGATCAAAGCAATTCCTGGCATCGATTTAGTTGAGATGGAACACAATAGAATGAACTCTATGTGCTGTGGTGCAGGCGGCGGATACAAGTCCGCATTCAATGAGTACGCGGTGAACATAGGAGCCGAGCGTGTTAAGGAGGCGCTTGCGGTCGGTGCGGATATGATCATTTCAGCATGTCCCTTTTGCGTCTTGAATCTGGAGCAGGGAGCTAAGAAAATAAACGCCAATATCCCTGTCAAGGACATATCAGAATTGCTGCTTGAGGCTACTGAGCCGCCCAAGCCGAGTTAGCTATCTGGACGGTGAGGCTTTCGTCAAGAAACATTATGGGTAAGAATTCTGCGCGTTAATTGAATCGCATGAACCATCCCGCAACAGAAGTCGTCTTTACAAGATTAGCTATATTTCCCACAGCTGTAGCAAAACCATGCGTCGTACTCTGGAAGATATGTAAGCACTTGGCCACAATAAGGGCAACGCTTAACAACTTCCAATTTAGTTGGAGGAGGATTTGACACAACCGGCTTCGGTTTTTTTGATGAAATGTCAATCAATTGAACAGCAGATCCAAAAGCTGCAACAATTATGAAAGCAGGAACGCAAACATACCAACCCATTCCCAGTATATCAAGAGCCCAGGCGACCATTGCCCCGCCAACGATTGCGGTGAAAAGCATGACCAGCCGATCGTAAATCAGAAAGATAATAACGAATGCAGCTACGGCGATTATGATCGAGACTACAGGTATTGACCAAAGCGAGTAGGATAGCAGAAATGCAGCCGCACTCAGCACCAGGGCCATCGCAGTCGCAACAATGTAATAGAAGAAAATCGCAAGAATCACCCCCGCAATCGCGCCAAGTATATAGGCTGCAACAACTCCGCTGAAGGTCATACCGATTGTGTATCCTAGGGTAAAGCCAAGAAACGCACCAACGATCGCCAAAATGCTTTCGTAAATCCTGTGACCTGCAAAGGCAAGAGCAATTCCAAAAACCAGTAATAATGCAACGATCACCCATTCAAATTCCCTTGGACTAAGAAGCAGCGGATCCATTCGATCACTTCCGAAAATCTTCCTAACACAACCGCCTTATGATATGTTCAAACGCAGTTATTCAACCTTTCGACCAGAAATAATTTTACGTAGGCTTGAATAGAAAGAACAAAGAAGCGTAAATAGGTTAATATAATGTAATCTATTCGATATCTTGCGCTTTGCATTATGGTATTTGAACTTCTTGATGAAAGGATCCAGGCGATTCTCAGTGCGAAGAACATCCTCGAGCCCACTGAGCCCCAAAAAGGCGCGATACCACTCATACTCAGAGGAGCTCACGTACTCGTGGTTGCTCCAACCGGCATAGGGAAAACTGAGGCGGCAATACTTCCAGTATTTCATCAGATACTCAAAACCGGAGGCGACGGCATACTATGTCTTTACATCACACCTCTGAGAGCGCTTAACAGAGATATGTTACGGCGCTTTCAAGAATTCAGCAACACCCTTGGAATAAGCATCGCTGTACGACACGGGGACACTTCCCAATCAGAGCGCGATGCCCAGGCGAGAATTGCGCCACAGGTGCTGATCACCACCCCTGAAACGCTCCAGATTCTGTTCACTGGGAAGCGGTTGAGAAAACACTTGGCAAATGTCAGGTGGGTCGTCATCGACGAAATCCACGAGCTTGCCACAGACGAAAGGGGGGCGCAGTTGGCAATCGCACTAGAACGGCTTGTGGAGATCGCTGGTGAATTCCAGAGAATCGGCCTTTCTGCCACTGTCGGAACCCTGTCCGAGGTTGCTAATTTTCTTGGCGGCGTTGGTAGAAATGTCTCAATTGTGCAGACAGATGTGATAAAGACATTAGATATCCAAGTCCAGGGACCTGAGGTATCAGATGAAGACACGGAGCTCGCAGGAATCCTTCAAAGTGATCCCCAGCTCGTCGCGTGCATGAGGCGTGCAAGGCAACTCATTGACTCCCACCGCTCAACCCTCTTCTTCGTCAATACCAGAGATAATGCTGAGGCACTTGCTGCCAGGTATCACCTTTGGGATGAAAACTTTCCAATTGGAGTCCACCACGGTTCGCTGTCGAAAGAGATCAGGATTGAAATGGAGGAAGCTTTCAAAAATGAAACGATAAAGGGGCTTATATGCACCTCTTCCTTGGAACTAGGAATAGATGTGGGGAGCGCGGACTTTGCTATTCAATATAACTCACCGAGACAGGTCACCCGATTGGTTCAGAGAATGGGTCGGGCGGGCCACGGTGTTGGGAAAATTTCCAAAGGTGTCATCATTGCCTCGTCACCAGATGAAATTTGTGAGAGCCTGGTCATCGCAAGGCGCGCCCTTGGAGGGGAGTTGGAACCTTCGATCGTGAGAGAGAAGCCCTTGAGTGTCCTTGCGAATCAGCTTGTTTCAATGGCTATGAACTCTGACATGAGAATTGATGATGCCTATAGAATCATCAAAAGAGCGTATCCCTTTAGAAATCTCAAGCTAAAAGAGATGAATAGCATCCTGCGGCAGCTCGAGCAGGTGGGATTAATCCGAATTTTGAGCGATACTTTCAGGAGATCTGGAAGAGGTATGCGCTACTTTTACGACAACGTTTCTATGATTCCAGATGAAAAAACGTATCGGATAAGGGACATAAGCACGAGGAAAATAGTCGGAACGCTGGATGAGAGCTTTGTCGTCTCTTTTGCTGAACCTTATGCCACATTCATCACGCGCGGAAGAACTTGGAGAATCATTGAATTAAGAGAAGACGAGATACTCGTTGAACAGGTAAAGGAAATAGGTTCTATCCCATCGTGGGTGGGCGAAGACATACCCGTTCCATTTGAGGTGGCGCAGGAGGTCGGCGCTCTCCGCAAGAAACAGGAATTTCATGATTATCCAGGGAATGACGAGGCAATGAAAAGGTTGAAAGAATACCTCACAAAACAAATTGAAAGGCATCCTATGCCCTCGGAGACTTTATTGACGCTGGAGATGGGAAATAGGATTGCGGTTTTAAACGCCTGCTTTGGGACAAAGGTCAACGAAACGATTGCGATTGTCCTTTCCCTGCTTCTCACTGCGAGGCTCGGTGAAAGTGTCTCGATAAGAACGGATCCATATAGGATCTTCATCGAACTACCAAGGGACATTCCTCCTTCGACGATGTTGGATACTTTGATGTCGATGAAGGCCGAAAACATCCAGGATTTGGTGAGGAGAGCGATCAGGCAGTCCTCCTTCATGAGGTGGCGTTTTATTTACGTCGCGAAGAAGTTTGGAATTGTTGAGAAAGGCGCCGACTATAGGTCAGTCAACATTTCACGGTTGATAGATGTATTCGAGAACACGCCGATATATGAAGAGACCGTCAACAAGATTTTCTGGGAAGATCTTGATGTTAATCGCACAAGCGAGGTCCTCAAATCGATAGAAAGGGGGGAGATCAAGATAGAAGTATGCAGCCTTTCACCAATCAGCCTCAGTGGGCTTGAACATTCTCGAGATTTGATCACGCCTCAAAGGGCCGATAAATCAATCCTTGATGCTCTAAAAAAGAGGTTGGAAGGGGAGGTAACGTACCTCACTTGTCTCAATTGCCAGAATCAGTGGAGAGCGACGCCTCGCGAGGCACCAAAGAGAATCGTTTGCCCACGTTGCAGAGGTTCCATGATAGCAGCCCTTCATTCTTACAATAGGGACTTGGTTAAACTGTTGAGAAAGAAAAAACACTCAGATGATGAAAAGAAGGAGATACAGAAGATGTATAAAAACGCGAGCCTTGTGAACGAATTTGGCAAGCAAGCCATGTTTGTATTATCTGCAAGAGGCGTGGGGCCTGATACAGCATCAAGAATACTCATGGGATTTTACGACAATGAAGAGGATTTGCTTCGTTCGATCCTAAGCGCGGAAATTAACTATGCACGAACCAAGCGGTTCTGGGACTGAGAGGAAATGACTGGGTTTTTAAGATACAAATGATCGCCGATTTGGATTTCTACGAAGTCGCCTGGTTTCATAGGGCCAATGCCTGATGGTGTTCCAGTTGCAATGATGTCACCACGCTCAAGGGTCATGAACTTTGAAATATAGGAGATAACTGCGTCAATCTTGTGGATCATCATCGACGTACTTCCATGCTGTTTGACCTCACCGTTTAATTTCAATACAATTTCCATATCATCGATGTCTCCAGCCTCAGCTATTGGAACTGGTTTTGACATAGGAGCAAACGTGTCGAATCCCTTGCACAGCGTCCACGGAAGTCCCTTCTGCTTTGCTTTTGCTTGCAAATCCCTAGCTGTAACGTCATTGAAAGCTGCTATTGCATGAATATGGTTACGGGCCTCCCTTATCGGGATTTCCCTGCCAGACTTTCCGATGATTATGGCTAATTCAGCCTCGTAATCAACTCTACCAATGCCGTCAGGAATGATTATGGGTTCTCCGTCTGAAATCAATGCGCTGGGAGCCTTCAAAAAGAATACGGGTTCAGACGGTTCTTCAGTATTCATCTCTTTTGCATGATCTGGATAATTGCAAGCAAGACAAATGATCTTCTGGCAATTGATCGGTCTCATTGACCTCCTCCTTCAAAAAATCTAGCGATCGTCGCTGACCGTTTCCAACTTAAATAGGACACCCATTCCCTTTAACGTGGCGTGCACTTTATCAGCTAAGTATACAGCGTCCTCGACGGTTGCCTTGCTGTCCCACCTGTACATACAGTCGTAAGCACCAGTAGTGGTTTCGAATCCAAGATTGTGCAGTGCACTAAGCACTTCTGATGGTCTGGAACCATTGGAACTGAAGATAATGGTCATGTAAGTGATCATCTATCTCACTCAATCTCTAAATTACAGAGTATCATAAAAACGTTACACCTATAATATATGCACATAACGAATTACGCAACTTTCTCATGCCTTAACGAAGCCTCGGGCTATGATATAAATTTCGGAACTTGACGGACGGGATGCCTTCGGACTGTGCAATTTCACATCGGTGAAGTACGTCCTGACCTTGTCAAGATATTCATCTAGAAGATCGCCTTGGAAGACCTTGACCACCATGCTTCCTCCACCCTTGAGGCACTTCTTCGCAAACTCAAGCGCATGCTCGCATAATTCCACGGATTTTGCATGATCAGTTGAGTAATTTCCACTGATGTTTGGTGACATATCAGAAAGGATTACATCCGCACTTCCTTCGATCTCCGCAAGCACTTTTTCCACAACTCTATCAGATCTTACATCACCGCGTACCGTTTTCACTCCATCAATCGGTTCTATCCATTGCAAGTCTACCCCAACCACAACTCCAGTTTTCCCGACAGCTTCTTTTGCAACCTGGAGCCAACCGCCCGGAGCAGCACCAAGATCTACGACCCGATCGCCTCTCTTAATAATCTTGAATCTCTCGTTAATCTGCATTAGTTTAAAGGCGGCCCTACTTCGATAATTCATTGCTTTTGCTTTCTTATAGTAGAAATCACGGCGGCGTTCGATTACCCAGCGTCTCGGCATCTTGACATTATTACCCTGACCTGATAAGATAAACCTTTGCCTAGTATGTCGGGACAAAAAGTTAATTGTGACCTCATGAATTAACCAAACGGCGTGAGAGATGGATCGAGACACGTGGACGTACAAAAAAGCCGGGGTAGATATTAGAAAAAAATCTGCAAGTATTGAATCCCTCGTTAAGGAATTGAAATACAGACGAAAAGGTTCCGCAAAGGCTCTCCCAATTAAAGGCCAATTTACTGGATTAATTGATTTTGGGGAAGTGGCATTGACTTTGTGCACTGACGGCGTAGGTACAAAGCTCCTAATTGCAAGGAGCCTCAACAAATGGGATACTGTTGGTATCGATTGCATTGCCATGAATGTCAATGACACTATTTGTGTCGGCGCTGAACCCATTGCGGTAGTTGATTACCTGGCGATGGATCGTCCGAACGAAGAAATTGCGGCTGAGATAGGGAAAGGACTTGAGGTGGGCGCGAGGCTTGCAAATGTCGATATTGTTGGTGGCGAAATTGCCGTTCTACCAGAAATCGTCAATGATATTGATCTTTCGGCCAGTTGCCTAGGGTATGTTGAGAAGAAAATGATCATAGATGGGAGCAAAGTATCAGTTGGCGATATCATTATAGGTCTGCCTAGCTCTGGGATTCATTCAAACGGACTCACCCTCGCGAGAAAAGTGCTTGAAGCCAATGGAGTAGGATACAACGAGACGATAGCGGGTCTTGAAAAACCGGTTGGCGAGGAATTGCTAACGCCCACGGAAATTTACGTTGAGAAGGTCATGAAATTGATTAAATCCGTGCACGTCCACGGAATGGTAAATGTTACCGGAGGCGGGCTACGCAATTTTGTAAGAATCAAAAGCAATGTGAAGTTTGTGATTGATGATCCTCTGCCACCCCAGCCGATTTTCGACGTTATCGCGGAACTCGGAAAGATCGATAAAAGAGAATTGTACCAGACATTCAATATGGGAATGGGATTTGCCGTGATTTGCCCTGAAGACGAGGCCGAAACTGCGCTAAGAAGTCTCGGAGGGGGCGCAAAAATTGTTGGCCGTGTAACAAGTGGAAGGGGAGTCGAAGTCTCGCATCTTGGTATCATTTACAAGGCCTATTGAAAAAGCTACGACCTATCGACGAACGTACTCGAAACGATCACTAACTGAAAGGTAATGGCTATTGCGCAAGTTGAGTAGGCTGCTTAGCCATCTATTTCGAATTTCTTCTCATGAAATGAGCTATGACCGCAACAACCGCTCCTAGAGCCGTGCATGTTTCTAAAGAATGTCCCCCAAATGTGACGTCAAAGTGATGACTCGCAATTTCGATGATGTCCTTCGGAAGGCCTCGAGGTCCGGCTCCGAAAAGCATGCAAACACTCACGCCCCCTCTTAGCATCCCGCAAATGTCATCTACATTCCTTTTTTTATCTGTCTCGGGATTACACGTAGTTGCAACGATCTCTCCCAGCTGAGGGGGGAATCCTCTTTTGATGTATGGAAACATCTGAAATCGTCCTTCTTCGGCTAGTGTCCGAAGATATCGCCCCTCTTCCCCGATCGAAGTTGTTGTGGCCACCCATTCCGCAACCTCATATGGCCTTGATAGTTCAGGAGGAAATGGAAAGCCAAATGTGGCTAGATTCATATCAAATGCAAGAGCCAGTGGTCCCGCTCTCGCAAGAATACGCCGATGGGCTTCCCTGAATGTGATGGGATCGTATGAATTCCAGAGTCCTATTGTCGTACGTCCGATCATTGGAACCTCTTCCAAATAAAAGCAGAACCCTTAAGGAATTCTGAAATGAAGAGAGGAGGGGTTCTCAATTGTGTATCGAGGTGATCAGATTTTCAACGCAACCTTCTTGATTTCCCTAAGTTCGTCGTTATCCCAAATGAACTGCAACCTCTCTCTATTTTTCCAGATTCCTTTTTGAAGTATATAACCAGCCATCAGGCTCAATCCAATCGAGGCTTCAACATAAGCCACCGATTTCGTTGCCTGCTTGCTGATCTTCCCCCAAGACTGGGCCTCTTCGAATGTGCAACCCGATAGTCCACCCCAGAATGGTACATCCATTGTTATCTGAACTGCGTAATGGTGACCGCCTTTATCATGACCGAGAGCGTATGCAACAACCTCCGTTTGCTGTATGAAGTTCTTCGGAACCCCGCCTCCGATGTAGATAACCCCTGTTCTGTCTGAGTGGATCATAATCTGCGTGAGCTCGTATAGATCCCTTATAGGATCTATCCTCATGCATGGCTTCTTTTCCGAGCGCATTTTCGCGTACATTTCGGTCAGTGCGATGCCTATTGATGAGTCGTTAAGCGCCGGAACAAATATGGGGACGCCGTATTTCCTGGCATTGTGGAGAATTGAATTCTCGTCTTTTGCATGACTCGCAAGTATCTCTAAAAATTCCCTGCTCGAGTAAAATTTTGGCTCTAATTTCGAGGCGATATCGGCTATATATCTATCAGTCTCATCAAATTTCTTTTCATCGACAAGAGTGTCGTAGATTCTGTCCAGGAACAGTTCTCTCAATTTCACATCATCGATAAAAGGAGAACACTTGTAATGGTGATAGCCCCTCGCTTGATAGAAATCCTGATATGGAATAGCCCCAGTTGAAACGATCACGTCGACTATGCCGTATTTGATCATATCTACGATGACCTTTCTCAGACCAGCAGCAATGAGCGGCCCTGCTAAACCTAAGATAATTGTTGGTCTCATGGGATCGGTAAGCGCATTCTCGTAGACAGTTGCACAGTTTGCAAGAGCCCTGCTCTGCACTGAGCTGTCTTTGTAAGCCTCAACGAGATCTTTGACATTCTTGATTCTATCAAAGTCGATTGCTTTGACCGGGTCCTTCAAGAGTTCCTTTCTAGTAACCATATTCCAATTCCTCCTTTGTTAATCTGAACTTGGTCCACCCATAGGGCTGACCGCCCTTTGGGATAGTCTAGAGACTTCTTTCCACCTTCTTCGGGCGACTACAGATGGCGTATTCATCGCCATCGAAAAAGACATCCAGCTCTGGATGCTCTGCTTGGATTTCTTCGATTTTTTTTAAAACTTCTCGCAACGTCAAATTACTGTTCTTGTCGATTTTGACGTGTATTCTCTTTTCCATTTCCAAGCTCCTGGTCGAGGCCCGAATTTATCAAGATATTTCTGTCAGTATATATCTTTTTGTTCAATTTTGGCCCGAAGAAAGGTTGTCTCTATTTTCATAATACCGTTAATTGAAATTTCTGAATCGATCTGCTTAAGTAATCAATCGAGAACTTTCATTCGCACGGAATGATTCCTTAAATTTCTAATGAAAGAATACCATTCTTAATCTAAAAAGAATAGCCTCAGTGAAGATATTACGACTACGAATAATATAACCACTCAATCTTAATTCGATCAAATGGTCAGATATTGGAGGAATTGGGGGTAGGACTCGATTGCAAAATATTAAAATACAAAGTAGAAGACTTAAGACCAATTAAATAAGTACTCTTCGGAAACAGAGCAATCAGCAGGAGAAATTGATGATAAAAAATGAAGATAAAGAAGAAAGAAAGGAGGATAACAATTTAGATAACTCTGCTAATTATAACAAGACTTCCGATAATGTCAGCCCTGTTGCTAATTCCTCGAACACTGATTCTGTTCTGAGAAAATGGCTAGACGGCGAATATGATCTGATCACTTGGCTTGATGAGTCTACGAAACATCCGGGAACTGACACACTTTCGTCAACCCCCGCTGCGATCCACACGGACTCGCTTCCTGATTTGATTGCGTCCTATGAATCTGAAATCACTCATCTCAAGAACGAGATCCTCGAATTGAAAGGAGAACAAAAGTCATCTGCTGAGGAAGAATACAAGAAAATCAAGGAAGATTACGAGCAAGTTACTAAAGAATTGGAGAGACTTACCAACGAAAATGCGAGGCTCAGAAGAGATCTTGAAAATGCTGAGGGGCGAATTAAGGCCATTAAAAGTCGGCTTGAGGAATTTCTCGCCGGTGTTCCAGTCGATCAAGCCGAAATTCTCAAGAAAGCTGTTGAGCTGGATGAGAGGGAAAGGGCAATTCTAGAGAGAGAAAGCACTCTGGCAAAAGTAGGCGTAGCAAGCGATGCAGTTTTGAAGACAGGAGCGCTTGAGGAAATCGGTATAGAAGACCGATTTCATGCTGAATTGCTCGAGAAAGAAAACGAATTCAGAAGAAGAGAGCAAGAATTGATGGCAAGAATTCAGCAACTTGAGGAAGAAGTGAATCAGAAATCAATCGAGAATAAATTGCTGCAAGATGAGATCAAAATTGCGAAACTGAGCGCGCCTGAGGCAAAGGCAGAGATCGAGGAGAAGCTCAAAGATCTCAAGCTCAAGGAACGTTCGCTACTTCTCAGAGACGAAGAAATAAGAAGATTGAAGGAACAGCTCCAGGAAAAGGACGAAGAACTGCAGAAACTCAAGTCAATGATCACATACAAAGAGGAAGAGCTCATCCGGAGAGAGGAAGATATTCTATACCGGGAAAAACTTCTTACAGAAGAAAGAAGACGATTTGATGATGCCAAAAGAGATGCAACGAGCATAGAAGAGCATGAAAGATTGAAGCGCTTGGAAGATCTAAAAGCTGAGATCCAAAGGAAGGAGGAAGAGCTCCGAGCGAAAGAAAAATTCCTCAATGCAAAGATGGAAGAGCTGCGACTAAGAGAGCAGGGCATCATTGAAGATGAGATTGCGGCAAGGGAGGAACAGCGTGCACTTGAAATGCAGCAACAGAAGGTCAAGACCGGAAACCCAAGACTTGACGATCTGCTTCTCGGAGGAATTCCTTTTGGTTCGAATGTGCTCATTCATGGTCCACCATTTATAGGCAAGGAAGTCATGGTCAATCAGTTTATTGCTGAGGGTCTGAAAAAAGGTATTCCCGCGATCTGGATTTTGACCGATAAAGGCCCGAATGACGTTAGAGAGGAAATGAAATACGTAATGTCGGGCTACGAAGAATATGAACGACTCGGTCTTGTTAGGTATGTTGATTCATACTCGAGAAGCATGGGCGATACTTCCCAGGATCCCTATGTTACCTATATCGAGGAGCCCACGGATCATGATGGAATAATGGACGCCGTTGAGAAAATTGCAAAGGAGTTTAAGGAAAAACACGAATATTATCGCTTAGCTTTCCGCTCGATATCGACCCTCATTGCATACTCCGACATCAACACGGCATTCAGATTTTTGAGCCCATTCTGCGGCCGCAGGAAACGAGATAAGGCCGTGTCGTTATATGTTGTGGAGAAGGGGATGCACAGCGAGCAAGAAATCCAGATGATGGGGTCCATCATGGATGGGATGATCGATTTCAAAGTTGATCAACTCAAGACATACTTCGCTGTGATCGGAATTTGTGAGGTGCAGTCCCGCGCCTATATACGATACACTGCGAGTAAATCCGGGCTAACCATCGGGTCATTTGCGCTCGAACACATTCGCTGATCAGTTAGAATCAATTGTCAAATAGATTAGGCCACCTCGACGCTATCTCCAGGCCCACGAGTTGCTCTTTTTTGGATATTGATCTTTGGCAGAGGAATTGGTGGCGGCAGTCTCAAATCTCTCGAAATGAGTAGTGCAGTTGGTACGCAATTGGAAACGACAACGTTGTGAACGATATTTGCGATGTCATCCGGCATTGATCCCTTCTTGTTCCATTCTTCGATGATTCTTTCAACTTCACCTTGAAGAATTATCTGCCCCTCCAGCTTTATAAAACCAATACCAGCATAATTTGTTGTGAAGCGAAATTCTACAGAAGCGGTACCTTCTTCACTCTTAGTAATGCGCGTCACACTGCTGTTCTGCTCAATCCGAATATTCACCAAACGCTCTCCGGTTTTCGAAAACCTCTGCGCTTCTATACCCGTTATTTCAAAACCTTTAACCTGCGTCATTTTCAGAGCCGTCCCATAAATTCTCACGATCATCTGTGTACTCAATAATTAGATGTTTCGATTGTTTCTAAGAAAAGTGCCGCGGGCCGGATTTGAACCAGCGACTTCAAGATTTCTAAACCCCCAGCGGGAGTCTTCAGTCTTGCACTCTCCCAGCTGAGTTACCGCGGCGCACCATTGCGACAAAGGAAAAGGCTGTAATAAATTTTACCTAGGCTACCGAACAATCGGTTTAGAAACAATTGAATCTGATATTACTGTCAAGATCTGGAGATAATTATCATGAGGCACACATGAGCCTCTATTAATTTCAAAACTTTGCAACACCAACACTTCATAGTATGTACCCAATACGATATTTAGAAGATCTCATTGTGCATTAAAAAGGATACAGACTCATCTCAGATCATAATTTGACAGACGATATCAATGGAGGAAATGAAATTTCGTGTTATCAGAATGGCCAGCTGGCACGACATGTTTAAATAGTAATATGGTGCTTTTTAAGTTCTGGTTCTGGCATTTGGTGAGCATGATGAGGAGATCATTAGCAGGGGGTAGCGACTTAAAATCAAGAAGATCCTATTTTTTGAAGCGTGACAAAGAGGCGGTAGCGTCGACAGTTGGAACGATCATGGCGCTTCTTGTTTTCTTGACATTTCTCTCTCTCTTTACAAATTCATACATCCCCGTTTGGATGCAGGCAAATGAAAGATCCCATATGAATGAAGTTCTCAATCAATTCGGAGACCTCAAAGGAAGAATTGACAATATGATAATAAGTGCGGCTATAACTGGACAAACCGGGCTAAACATCTATACTCCGATAACATTAGGATCTGAGGGGGTGCCCATATTCGCATCTCCAACCGCCGGCCGTTTGCTGTATGAGCCCCTGGGTGGCGATAATGCACGATTTTCTGTTCAATTCAATTTTGAGCAATCGGGAGGGCAGAGCCAGCAATTTGTGGCAGAAGGTGGAGGATTTCTTGAGCTTTGGGCTCCAAATAGGTATTATGTACAGCAGTGGGTCGCCTATGAGAACGGTGCTATAATTGTGAAACAGCCCGATGGCGAGGTAGTAAGAGCATTTCCTGGTATTTCGCTCACAAAGACGGGAACTCAATTGACGGTTTCTATAACCCAATTGGATCTCCTCGGTACCAATGCATCGATCGCTGGAACAGGATCAGCAGGGCTTAATGTTGAGCTGATATATTATGAAACACAAGAATTCAGTATTTCTACAAGCAACAACGATGTCAGCCTTGTCTTGAGGACTATTTACGGAGCGGCGTGGAACCAATACCTGGACGAGCTCTGCAAGAAGGCAGGTGTGACATACGAACTCAGCAAAACTGAAATAAATGATGATGTCTATGAAATCACCTTGACGATTGAAGATGTCGATGAAGTTGCATATAGCAGAGCTTATGTCCAGATTACTATAATGGTGTGAGGATACGGTGGGGGAATGATGAACTCGGAGATTAATAACAAGGCGGCCTCTGAAACAACGGTTGGGGATGAGATTTACGATGACGACTTTATATCAGAAATTCATGGTAAGAGGGGGATCCGTGAGAAAGTTCGGGATTCGTATTTGAAGTTTCTCAGGACACTTGCTCCAGGTAGGGCTTCGCGGGTGCGCCTGCCGACTGGTGAGATAGCGCAAAGGGTAGAATGGTCAAAAGGAAGAGGATCTGTGATAACGGAAATTCCCCCCATCGCTGATCCGAATATCGAGGTTGTTGAGGTGTACCCGGTTGTAGAGCCATACAGCTATATCAGGGTCACATTTGACCGGCATACAAACGAATACTTAATGGAGGCTATCGAGCCTAGATTAAGCGACAAAGAAGCTAAGTTACTGGAGCTGATCAAAGATACGCTTGGAAGGACGATGGGGTATGATTGGGATAAGTTTACTGAGGTGGATAAAGAAGAATACCTGAAAGAAAGCGTTGAATCGTTTATCAGAAGTCGTGGCATTAAAATCGATCCGATAGCTAAGAAGAAAATCGAATACTACATATCTCGAGATTTTGTAGGATACGGTCCGATAGATCCATTCGTGAAAGATGAAAATGTTGAGGATATTTCATGCGACGGCGTAGGCATTTCAATTTTTCTATTTCACAGAAAATATGAAAGCATTAAGACGACACTTAAATTCGATGACGAGGAATATTTGAATTCATTTGTCATCGGGCTCGGACAGAGGTGTGGTAAGCAAATATCGGTTTCAACGCCTATTTTGGACGGGACAACGCCTGAAGGGCACAGGATTCAGGCGACTTACGCGAGGGAGGTTACCACGCGTGGCTCGACTTTCACTATCAGACGTTTCAAGGAAAAACCGTTCACGCCGGTGGAGCTGATTAAGTACGGTACTGCAAGCCCTGAGATGGTTGCATATTTCTGGCTTGGAGTTGAGAACGGTGAGTCAGCAATAATTGCAGGTGGCACAGCTAGTGGAAAAACCTCAACGCTGAACGCGATTGCACTATTTATCCCTCCAGCAGCTAAAATAGTGACAATGGAAGATACGAGGGAAATCAACTTGCCTCACGATAACTGGGTTCCTGGAACGACAAGGAGCGGCACAGGTGAAAGGGGGCCGGATGGCAAAGCTCCAGGTGAGATCGATATGTACGATCTCGTAAGAGCCTCCCTAAGACAAAGGCCAAATTACATCATCGTAGGAGAAGTTAGAGGAAAGGAAACTTACATCATGTTCCAGGCAATGGCTACTGGGCATACGACCTATTCAACCATGCATGCTGATTCTGTAAAGTCCATGGTAAATAGACTAGAAAATCCCCCGATCAATTGCCCAAGAATCTTACTCACTGCATTAAGAAATGTCATTTTGCAGACGCACGCAAGAGTTGGTACAGAGCTCGTGAGAAGGATCAAGCAAGTTATTGAGATCGTTGGTTTCGAGCCAGAAACCAATGAACTTATCACTAACACCGTCTATGAATGGGATCAAGCCACAGACAAATTCGTGTACAAGGGTCACAGTTTTCTTTTCGATAAGATCATGGAGATGAAAAGCCTAACCCATGAGGAAATGGCGCAGGAATTCAATCGTCGGGTAGATATTATCAAGTACATGGTGATGAAGGATATGACAGATCACCGTAAAATTTGGTCGCTTATCAATGCCTATTATAAGGATCCAGAAGCAACAATAAAGAAAGTTAGAAGAGAGTTAGCTGAAGGGGGTGCGAGCTCTGGCGCCTGAGGTCTCTGACATCTTTTCTAGACTGGATTCCATGAGAAAATCGTATATGAAGACGAAAAGGGCGGAGGAAGAGGGCGAGGAGATCAAAGGGCCACACATGATAAGACTTCCAAAAGGCGCCAAGCCTGAATATGTCAAACTGACAAAGTACCAACAATTTTGTTGGCGCACGCTAGGAGCATTCGTTAAGCTCAAAGCAAAACCGAATCCCAAACTCGAGCAATCATTGCTACAAGCTCATATGAAAATACGGCCTGAGGAGTATACTGCGTATGTGTGGATGACGACAATTCTTGTTGGCATTATTTCAGCGGTTGTCTCACTGGTATTCGGCGGCGCAATTATCAGCTTCTTAAACATCGACGTATCTCTCGTGCTCGTTTTTTCAGCACTCATTATTGCCATCCCTCCAATTCTCGCCTACTCAGTTTTGATATCACAACCAGCCTCCGTGGCCAAGAGGCGTGCCAGGGATATTGATAAGAGAATAGGACCGGCCATGAGTTTCATTTCCGCAATGGCCTCTGCTGATGTAAATGTTGATGTAATTTTCAAAGAACTAGCAAGGCAGCCAATTTACGGAGAGATTCGGAACGAGGCAGAATGGATCACAAGAGATACCGAGTTACTGGGCGTTGACATTTTGACAGCGATCAGTAACGCTGCCCAGAGAACGCCGTCGAGGAAATTTCAAGAATTTCTGCAAGGCGTGGTTACGACCGCTACATCTGGAGGACAGCTCAAACCATACTTCCTGCAGAAGGCTGAGCAATTTGAGAAAGAAGCAAAACTAGAAATGCGCTCTATGCTCGAGACCCTCGGTTTGATGGCGGAATCGTTTGTAACCGTCGTTGTTGCGTTTCCGCTGTTCTTGGTTGTCATCATGGCGATAATGGCAATTGTGCCTGGCGGCGGAGGCGGATCACAATCGACCCTCATGCTCCTTTATGCCGTTGTAGGGCTCATGATTCCCGTTTCTCAATTTGGATTCATTTTTTACATATGGAATATGACAAAAGAGGCGAGTATTTGAGGAGATGATTCGATGGTCGATAAGAAAAAAACGAAGGATGTCATCGATGTCAAACAGCTTGCGACTAAGAAGAAGGATCTTTCCAAGACGTTGCTTGTGATCGGAATAGTCTTCATGGTCATTTTCATTTTCATCGGTTTCCTCGACGCCATCGGCGGATTAAGTACTGGTCTTGAATGGATAGATTATACCGCAATTGGGTTGATGGCATTATGCGGCCCTTATGGGTTCTATACGAGCTACAAACATAAGCAGATTAAGGAAATCGAATCAAGGCTTCCAGACTTCCTAAGAGACGTTGCGGAGGCTGGACGATTCGGGATGACTTTGGCTGAGGCTGTTAAAGCAGCGTCAGGGGGTAGATATGGCAAGCTCACACCCGAAATAAAGAGGATGGCTGCTCAGATCGATTGGGGAGTGCCCGCTGGTGACGCAATGAGATTATTCGCCGAGCGTGTTAATACGCCGCTCGTCAACAGAATGATGTCAATTATCATCAAGGCAAATGATGCTGGCGGAAGTGTTGCCGACGTTCTCACAATGGTCTCTCATGACGCACGCGAAACAATGCTTAATGAAAATGAAAGAAAGATCGCAATGTCCACGTACATGGTTGTTACCTACATCGCTTTTGCTGTTTTCATTGCAACGATATTCATTCTGAACTCAACTTTCCTTCCAAAAATGGAAGAAGCGGGTCGACAGGTTGCAGAGGGTGCTGAGCAGGCCGGTATCACGAATCTACCCGCAACTATAAGAGCCGACGTCATACCACAAGTGCAGATGATCTTTGTCATCGCTGTTGTCATCCATGCATTTGGAGATGGGATCCTAGCTGGTGTGTTGCAGGATGGAAGAATCTCCAACGGTATGAGACACAGCTTCATTATGTTGGTGATTGGATTGATTGGTACGAGACTCATTTAAAGGGGATCTGGAATGGCGGGATCTGTTGAAGCAGAAAATGTGGCGGAGGGAGTACCTGCCGCTGTGATTGAGGAAGAAAAGAAACCAAGGGTGGGAGGACTGTCAAGTAAGTACCTCTCGTTGCTCTTGAGATTAAGAGGTAAACCGCTTAAGGTTCGAATCCCAGCAGGCATCACTAGAGGATCGCTCGATGTAATAACGGAGATACCTAAAATTACGGAAACGAACGTCGATGAGGTCGAAATAGCAAAGATCCACGATCCCTATTCATTCGTCAGAATAAAGTATGACAACACTGCCGGCGAATATCTTTACGAAGTCATTGAGCCAAGTCTTACGGAAGATGAGAAAAACATACTGGATGTTTTGAAAACTTCGCTGATTTTGACGCTCAACCTCACTGAGGTTGAGACACTAAAGGAAAGAGAGGATATTCTGAGACTCGCAACAGATTCACTTTTGAAGAATTTTGGAATAAGGTTGCATCCGATTTCGCGAGAAAGAATCCATTATTATCTCCGCAGGGATTTCATTGGATATGGTGTCATCGATGTTATGATGACCGATCCAAACGTCGAAGACTGTTCCTGCGACGGTGTCGGGATCCCACTATATATATTCCACCGAAAGTATGGCTCTATCAAGTCGAACATTAGGTTCGATGATGAAGCAGAGCTCGATTCGTTCGTGGTATGGCTAGCACAGAAATGCGGGAAACATATTTCGGTAGCCGATCCAATACTTGACGCGACCATACCTGATGGATCTAGATTGAACGCCACCTTGGGCAAACATGTGACGAAGAGAGGATCTTCTTTTACAATTAGACGTTTTAAAGAAAATCCATTCACTCCTATCGATTTGCTGAAATTCAAAACCATGAGCACTGACATGATGGCATACCTCTGGATTGCTACAGAATACGGAAGCTCTATGTTGGTCTGTGGCGGAACTGCCAGCGGTAAGACGACGACGCTAAATGCAATACTGCTTTTCATTCCACCTCAGATGAAAATCGTCAGTATTGAGGATACAAGGGAATTGAATCTTCCTCACGAGAATTGGATACCAGCCTTGACGAGGGAGGGATTCGGTGGTAGAGGAAGCGCAAACAAAGCTGGAACGATCGACATGTTTGAACTTCTAACCGCGGCTCTTAGACAGCGACCCCAGTACCTAATGGTCGGTGAGGTCAGAGGAAAAGAGGCGTACGTAGTATTCCAGGCAATGGCTACAGGTAAGACCGCATTCTCAACATTCCACGCAGAGGACGTCCAGGCGATGGTTCACAGAATGGAAAATGATCCAATTAACCTGCCAAGGGCCCTTTTAACGGCCCTTGACATCGTTTTACTCCAGGCCCAGGTGAAAGTCGGAACGAAGATGACTAGGCGCGTTAAATCGCTCACTGAGATTGTTGGCATGGATCCTGAGACTGGTGAACTCATCACAAACTCGGTACATGTTTGGAATCCAGCAGATGATACCTTCAGCTTCAGTGGTCATTCTTATATCTACGAGAAGGTGAGAACGATAAGGAACTGGTCGCCAAGAGAAATGGAGAGGGAAGTGAAGCGAAGGGTCGACATTCTTGAATACATGAAGAAAATCAATGTTGACAATTACAGAGATGTTGCAAAAATTATTTCCGCATACTATCGTGATCCTGAGAGAGTCATTAAGGAAGTCAGGGAGAAATTGGCTGAGAGCTGACAAATTGAAACGAATCCGATAAGAGCATCACTCAGATTGACGTTCTGCTATTTGGGTCTAGTGGGCGCGAAGTAAATCAATCCGCGCAGGATTCGCCAGATGGATCTCCCGCTTGGGGGTCCAGACCAAAAATCCAAGGACTATTCGTGCACATCTCAAAATTCTTTGGCAAATGAAAATTCATTGAATGTAATAAAAAATGTTAATCATTAAAAAAGAAGAAGAGGTTTGTGAGTCCTATTCTCGTTTCTCCTCTTCTCCCGATTTTTGTTTCTCCTCAGGACCTTCCTTCTTCTCAGCGGGGCGCTTTATAATCCTTCTCAGCGGTTTGCGCTTCTCTTCTTCTGGCGGTGCCTCTGATAATTCCTCCTTCCCACCCTCGAATACAGTGCCGCATTTGTGACACACTGTCGATCCCCTTGCATTCAGCGTACCGCACACGGGGCACGCAAATGCACCAAGCTTCCTCCTCTCCTCTTCTTGCGACAACCATTTCTCAAATGAGATGTATGTTGGCTGTTTCTTCCACCATTCCCTGAATTTTTCTTCAGAATATTTCTTCCCTAGCTCGCTCCTGGCTTGTTCCCTGTAAACCTCAATGAAACGGTTGTACTGTTCCCTCATTTTCTTCATGTATTCGTCTTCCTCTTCCGCAAGTGGTTCAGTGATAAATTTCGCTCCGCACTCAGGACATTCTGACGAATTGGCAGGTATCCACGCACCGCACTCACTACATTTAACAGTTCCTGATTCAAACTCTACACCGCACTTGGGGCACCGGCGGGAAGACTCTGGAATGAGGGCTCCGCATTCGCCGCATTCCACCATCTTACCAAGACCGTACTTGTACAGATAAACTGAGAATGCGATGATGATGGCAGCAACAATCGCGATTATGAGCGCGTAAACCCACCATTCGATGCCTGTTTCTGTAAATCCTTTCTCGATGGTGATTCCTACGACCTTATCAGTCTCTTCTCCTGAGATCGTCGCCGTAACAACAAGACTGCAACTTCCAGAGGCGCTTATCGGTATATAGACTACAGCATTGTAGTATCCATTTTGATTCGTTGTTACTGTATACGGCCCGCTTACGACATCGCCATTTGAATCAACTAGCGAAATGGCCAGTGCTATACCAGATAGCGGATTGCCGGTCACCTGATTTTTCACGCGACCGCTCACGACCATGTCTTCGCCAGCTTTGTAAGTGTATGTATTTCCTAAATCGACAATTATCACCGCTGTGGGTATTGAGATATTGAGGGTGGAAGAGAGCTCATTGTTATCTTCATTTGACTCATCGATAAGCCCATTGGGGTCGATTCTTGCAACAATCGAATATGTGCCCGCCGTGAGATTTACGGTCCAAGTGAGATTGCCAGTGATAGTAGCGCCAACTCCAAAGTCTTTTGTTATGGAGCCAAGATATCTCGGGATCAAATCTGCATCAATGGCGTAAAACGCTATACTCACTCCCAAAGCGGAAGCATATCCGCTGTTCTTCATTTCAACGCCCAAAACGACCGTTTCTCCAATGTACAACTCATCTACTACGGTGCCTCCTAAGGTCGCCTCTATACCTCCTAAAAACAGAATATCAGGTCTTGTATCATATATAACGAGTTGCTGGCTCGCAATGTTATTTGAGTAGCTTATTTCAGATACTATTAAATCAGGATTCACTACCACATAAATTGTCCTGGTCTGCGCACTCAATCCTGATGAAATTTCCACATCCCATTCGCCGGAGATGATAACGGTCTGACCGGGGCTGATCGCACCAGTGAATGTTTCATCGATGAGTGTACCAGAACCGCCAATTGCATCCAACCAGAACTCAACTACGGCACTTCCAGCTGTACTTTCTCCAATGTTTCTAACAGTAACATCCATTCTAATGTGCGTGCCTGCTGCCAGAGGACTTGCTGGTGAGAAAACAATTGTGGTAGGAGTCAAATCTCCGTAATTCTTTACGATGATTTCTTGATTTATGATGTTATCGACTTTAGTAGTTTCCTCAATCTCATTGAATTCATCTACAATTGCAACTATAGTCCAAGCACCTGGTAGACTTGGTATCCATGAGATAGATGCTGTTTCAGAGCTCCCCGCAAGAACTCTGGTTATAAGTGTATAGCCGACGAATTCTAGCGAGCCTCCATTTCTCAACTGATAGAAGGTGACATTGACATTTTCAGCTGTAATATCGCCTTCGTTTCGCACTGTAAGCACGATCGTTGCCGTACTATTTGTCACGGGAGATGTCGGTACCGATACAAGGTCTCCTGTTGTGACACGAAGTTGGGCCACGCCACGCACGTAAACAAGAGTGTAATTGACATTATTTGATTCGTCTAGCTCTTTCAGAAGATTATCTGGATCTACAACAACCGATAGATTGTGCTCACCGAGCGGCAATCCTGCGACCCATGTCGTGTTAACGGTGACGGTTTCCCCCGGATTAATCAATGCAATAACATGATTGCTGATGACACTCGCATTGTCATAGAATCTCACAACCACACCATTTGCCGGAACCACTCCACTATTCGTGATATTGGCTGTTAGTACAACCGACTGACCCCTTGCCGGAGAAGTGTCTGAAACCCAGAATGGCGGATCCAAGTCGGGCAAAGCACTTTGTATTGATACGACGACGGATTTATCGTTGCGAGCAAGCGGAGTCGCGTAGTAGGCCAGTGAAACGCCCATTGGGATATCTGTTTCATAAGGAGTTCCATCATACCAGTATGTGGCGTTAACCTTGTACCAACCAACATATTGAATCGAAGAAGAAGTTAATCTATCACAAAGAGCTGCTATTGTAACTTTGCCATTCTCGTTCGTAATTGCACCTGCATATAAGCTGCCATTTACGTAGTAATTAATACTGACATAAGCTCCCTCGAGAGGTATCCCGACGCCGTCTAAGACGGTCACAGTGAGCCATCTGTAATGCAACGCTACAGCAGATTCCTTGGGTTGAATGCTTGGAGCTGCTATACTGGTGAGATACGCCTTTGAATTTCCGCCCAGTGACGCCAATGGCTTGGTGAAGGTTGAGTTCACTGCGGTAATCACTGCATTGGAAGATGATGGGGCAATAATTTCGCAATGGGCCGTTGATGCTATGATTTGTATCTCCGCGTTATCATCAGCCATAACGGAAAGCGTAGGTCCTATTATAGAAGCATTAAGTTTTAGAGTTGCGTGATCGAACAAGTATGTCTTGATGTTCTGATTAGAGTTAAGGGTAGATGAATCTACTAATAGCGATCCGTTGTCCTGAATAACTATCAGGAATTCGTCCACCATCCTTTGATATATCGTAAATGTAGCTGAATCAACAATGAGTGTTCCATTATCTTTGATGATGATATTTCCAGAGAAGTAGTAAGTACCAGGCAAGATCATGAAAACGTCGTCATCGTCGACAACAAGATCGTTCGGGCCGGCTGACAGCTCGACTTGAACATTCT
Source organism: Methanomassiliicoccales archaeon (assembly GCA_038850735.1). NCBI lineage: Archaea > Methanobacteriati > Thermoplasmatota > Thermoplasmata > Methanomassiliicoccales > Methanomassiliicoccales archaeon. The sequence continues at coordinate 57,206 of JAWCLO010000006.1, read as the reverse complement.
TACTTGCGATGTTATTATTGTAGGAGTATTCGAGTATTCTCTGGGCTTTATTAACGTAGACGTAAACTGGATAATTGCCAATTTGAGTGGGGATAAAGGTGAAGTGTGTTACGTTTGATCCTCCAGAAGGCACATCTATATATGTGGTACCCAGCAACCTTCCGCCCGTCAGCGGGTTTCCAGCATAGAAATCAACGGAAACGTTTGAGGCGTCTTTCTTTCCTGCGGTGTTGTGTATTGTCGCATTGATGAATGCCAACTGTCCAGTATAAAGCTCAGCAGGCTCAATACTTATATCCCCATCACTGATGCTAAGTTCCGGCAGTAGTGCCAAAACAAATAGCGTCTTGGACATATGATTATTGACTTTACTCAATTCTGGTACCTTTCCAGCTTTGTCAACTTCAACAGTAATTGTGTGGGTACCCGATCTTGTGTCACGCCAAACAATTTCCACATCTTGATAAGCTCCCGGCGACAAAGTCGATATTGTAGCGTTTCCAATCGATGTTGTGACCCCCGCGTAGAAATCATAGAAATCAACCAGGATGTTAGATACGGCGGTTGCCCCGAAATTCGATATCTTTGCCGTGATCGTCACTACATCGTACTCGTAGATCGTCAAAGGGTTATATGTTAAGGATTCAACAAGCAGATCTGGTTTGTCGACGGAAAGATCTTCCATTCGTATTATTTTATTAACTACCTGATCCTCTTCAGCAATAGCTGGATATGCGGAAAAATTAAACCCACACGACGCATAATATACGAAACCTGTTACGTTCCTATATACGAGTTTTGCAGAGTAGCCACCAACGAGTTGATGCGCGTTTGGAAGGGTGCTCTCATTAACAACTTCCCATAAAAGCGGAATAAGAACTTCACCAAACTGCCCGGTCTTGTTAAGTGTTGTTTCATTTCTCCCGAGATATGTGAGCAATTGGTTCGGCGGAATTGATTGTATTCCATCAGGTGTAATGTAATACGCTGAGATATTCGTACCAGAGATTGTTACAGTAACATTTGCATTAGCAACTGGTAGCGACTGAGAATCTAAGACTGTGAGATTGAGCCATCTATAGATATATATGGATGGCCTCATTACGATCTCTATCCAGATGGTCTCGATATATGCTAAATCACCACCATCATTTACAAATCTGATTTGTAGATCTGACATTTCTTCGCATGTTTTTATCCCTGCGCCAAGGAGATCGAAGGAATCTTCAGTTTCAATAGTAGTGCGAATCGGTCTTATACTGGTATTGAAATAATTCACACCGTCCAATGAATATTGAACGTAATTGCTAGGGCTAAATCCTGATGTTGTCATATATTTTACATGCAACACCACATCAGAAAGATCACCCGAAAGTGCGCTCGCATTAAATCCAGATATGTGCATTGTAGCTCCGTTTACAACTGAATAATAGTTATTATCATCAGCCATTAGATTTGCCAGCGGTTGGCCAGTATCGTCATCCCCTCCTCTGGCATATGGAAGTACGGTCAGCGTATTGTCTTCTGTTAGATATGCTGATGCTCCCACCGTTCCTTGCTCCATATCCGCGTAAACTCCGTAAAGATAAGCAACCGAAGAATCCCGGACAATCAGCTGATTATGCTCCGATGGATCGTCTGAAAAATCGACTGATAAATAAGTGTTGATTGCCGTCAACTTTGTCGAGCCCACAAGGGTGATGTTTCTATAGCTAGGCAGTGGGATCTCAATTCCGACCCAGATACGGTTGAAGTAAACATTCCTATCGAGGCTATCGTCGTTTTCAAAAGTAATGTTTATCTTGCTTAAATCCGTAGAAGACATGTCTGGAAGTGTAGCATATGCTGTGACTTCTTCGTTTATTGAAGGATTATATGGTTCAGCTGTATCTGATGGCTGAATTCCCGATGATGATGATGCACCATTCCTGAAAGACCATTCAATTACATTACTTCCATCGTAACCAGGGTCCGTCTTATATTTCACATAAAGAGTTACTGTAACACCATCTCCCTTGTCAAATGCCAAGCCACCTAGATTAATACCATCTGTTGCCAGGATTTCACCTGGGGCTACAGCAAATAGATTGCTATCGTCAAACAACAAATCAGATAGTTCTCCGATTGCCGTATTGCTAGTCCCAATCGCGTTGACATTTCTCGTCAGATTGTAAACAACTGTAACTTTGGATCCGTCGTCCCATGCAAATTGATATTGATGATCATACGATGTTGGGATTGCTACCCCTTCCAGGAGATCCTCAATCTCACAATCGTAAAAGTATACTTCAGAAGAAATAAGAGCGATTGTCGCAAAATCATCATAAAATTGAACAGGGAATTGCGTCTGATCACAGTAAGCAATAATATCCGATGCTGAGTGCCCAGAGGTCCTCGAATTTCTCATTATAAGTGTCGAGTTATCGATGAGAATGTGGCCAGGGAATTTTAGCGTGGAATCAATCACTTCCAAAATTCCGTTGTTCCTCACCACGACTCCTAGACTGGGGAAAGCGTTGATTTGATAGAGATTTGTGGTAAGAATCGAATTGTTCAATATGAGTTTTCCACCGTCTTCAATAACCAAAGTATAAACATGATCATCGGAGGTTCCCGCAACGCCGTCAGGACCAGTGTCTTGGTTGAAAACTATGCCACCGTTTACAACATTAACTATCCCGCCTGACCGAATGATGAGGTTTCCTCTCATGTTACATATTGTGCCATTTATCTCCCAGTAGGCATTAGGATAATCTTCGCCGATTATGACATCCCCACTTGGTGATGATGCTCGAACTCCTTCCGGCAAAGCGAAAAGAAATAGCCCAGCCAGAGAGGAAAAAACAAAGCTCCAGACGATCAGCATGCTTATGGATTTAACTACCAAATTTGACCGTAACATTGTCCCACCAAATATATTTCCGCCAGATGATGTTAGATATTAGTGATTATAAATACATATCTTTTCAGGTAATATAAAATGATAAGAAGCAATGATCAATAAGCATTATTGGAGATTGATGAATCATTGATTTTGGAGGAGTATGGGAACTTACATTCGAATTGTATAAAATATACTCATTTCTCTGAGTTACTGGGCTATATTCATAAAACACATGGCATCGTAGAAATTTTTTTTCATGATAGCAAATTGCTGCATCAATCCAGCATTAGACCGAAAAAATTGAACGCCGTGAACAACGAAATTGTTTTACTAAATACCAGATCAAACCAATAAAACAGAAACATCTTTTTCTTATTTCTGTCACTTTCACAATTCTTAAATGAAATACTTTCCCTCATGTATAGCCAACAATAAAAATGAAAAATAGGATAAGTGCAATCTATTCACGGTGGCCTGCAATAAATTACTTCAATGCAATAAGGCAACTTCCTGCATCAGAGAGATCATTTCTTTCTTATAATTTTTTTGATTGATATAGGACGTTTAACTACCGTTTCTTTCTCTGCCTCGCCTTCCGGCTTCTCCTCAGTCTTTTCGGAAGCTGCTGATACTGGCGTCTCCGCCATGGGCTTTTCTCCAGGCACCTTTTCAGTTTCTTCTGCCTGTACGGACACTTCCCCCGCCCTCTCCTTTTGCTTCAATAAATATCCACATGCATAGCACTTTTCCGCATCAACATCAACTATTGTACGACAATTTGGGCAGAATGTCTCCCGGTATTCTGGACGAGACAGAGGTTGCTCCTCCTTGATCGGCACTTCTTCTGCCACCACGCTGCCTTTCTCTCCCAAAACAGCCCTTTCCTCAGAAACATACTCTGACTTGATTTCCCCGCTAGAAGCGGGCTTCTCTTCACCTGATACAGAAGCTGTGGGCGCCATAGTTCCAGTCTCTTTCACGGTCGCCGTTTCTGAAACTGGGACGTCAGAAATCGATACACCATGAGACGGTTCAACTGCGGACTCCGGTGCAAGTTCCTCGCCTGTTGGTAGCCCAGAAAGCAATTCCTCCCTCCTCACGAGAACTCTCTCGCGCGCACTGAGGGCTTCTTCACGGTCGTTCAATATCTTTTCCCATTCAACAAGTCTCTTTTGTTCATTGATGAGAATCGACTTGCTCTCTTCGAGCAACTCCTGCTGTTCCTGGAATGTCTTGATCTTCGCAAGCAATTCCTCGCGCCTTCCAGAAATCTCTTCAAGAACCCTCTTCAATTCCTGTTCACCAGCAAGGACTTTTTCTTCAATAGCGAGCACCTTTTCCGCTGCATTCTTGATACGCTCTTCATATCCCTTTGCCTCTTCTCTCAACTTCAAAATCTGGGTTTCCTGTTCAGTAATTTCCTTCTGGCGTTTCTCAATTATGAGTCGGGCGTTATGCAGCTCCTCTTCTCTTATTCTTAGTTCCTTTTCAAGCGCCTCCATTTCCTTCTCAGCTTTTCTCGCCGCCTGCTCCCTAGGGATCAACTTGGATTCCCAGTCTCTTAGTTCATGTTCTTTCTTGCTCAGAGCTTCAGCGTACTCGTCGAGCTGCTTTTTGCGCTCTTTTAGCTCAGATTCCCTTGCATCGAGCTCTTCCTTACGTTTCTTCATTTCCGCATCTTGAGTTTTTATCTTTTCTTTGAATTCTTCAATAACCTGCCATATTGGAATACTGTCCTGCGACGACACAACAACTCCTCCTGTCAAATCACCTTCCATTCACCTATAGCTATCGCGATATTATGATATTAACCACAATTACTTCGCCAAACATCACCTACACCAGCGTGGGGCCCAATACCATCAGCCCATTTGTTCCTATTTCAATCGTATGTTTTTCCATGCTGTGCTCACATGCTCTCATCTTTTCCACTCTGACATACCTCGCTAATTTTCCACGTGTGCGATCAATTCCAAGCTCGATGATACCATCGGCCAAAAATAGCTCGTTACCAACAAACTCAACGGATTCCCCCTGAGTCTTCTCCATTATAATGAATGAAATGAGATTGAGATCACGGAGCGTTTTGAAGAAATAGAACATTTTCTTCCGCATACCTTTCGTTTCGTCCATAAGAGAATACAGTGCGCCAAGTGAGTCCAGTGCAAAGATAGTAAATTTCTCCTGGTGCTTCTTTCTATAATACGAAATGACTTGCTCAACAAAATGCAGGTAGTCCGTCGGCGCCTCCGACTCGATCACCTCATCTAGATCTCTGAGATCGGTAAAATCGGAAATCTCGAGTTTTGGAGCGATCTCTATTCCTAGGCTTCTCATATTCTTGAGGTGACTGTCCGCAGTCTCTTCCAATGTAACATATAGACCGCATTCATCTGTTTTCTCAAGATAAGCAGATATGAGAGAATAAGTAAAACTCGTCTTGAGAGATCCAGGCGGCCCAGTTACCAGCACTACCTTCGGCGCGTCAATATCGGTCCTGAATATTTTCTCAAGCCCCTGAATTGAATTTCTGAACATAATGCGCACCAGCACCTGGGGAATCCATTGATATGACCATTAATAAAACTTTTTCACATCGTTTCTCAACATTTAGCAGGTAAGACTGAAGAAGAGGACGAAATCGCGCAAAATTATCAAATGACTCATTCTGAGAGACTAAAATCAAGAAATATTGGCTATTGAAATTAATGTTTGGGTTTAATGTTTTGTTTATCTCTCGTTTATTTTAACTAATAGATTTCTCGTCATAAGTCTGCAATCGCATCGAGTTGAATATGTATCTATTACTATTCTCCTGGCTCATCCTCTTCCTCGAAAAGATCTTCTGGTGATTCTTTTGGAATCATATCTTTATCTTCCGTTATCTGGGCCATCTCGACCATTTTTTCTTCCTTCTCACCTATGAGTCGAGCCACCGCAGTAACCCTATCGCCTTCCCGAAGCTTCATGATCTTGACGCCCATCGTGGCCCTTCCCATTACTCTAATATCAGAGACCGGAATTCTAATGACCATCCCCTGTGTACTCGTGATGATGAGCTCGTCATTTTCCGCAACATCGAGCACTGAGACGACCTTGCCATTTCTCTCGCCAGTTTTGATCGTAATTACGCCCTTCCCGCCCCTCCTCGTCTTCCTGTACTCTGGAACGGGGGAGAGTTTTCCGTATCCATTCTCAGTAACGGATAAGAGCATCGAGTTTGCTGATACTGCGGCCATGCTGACGACTTCATCACCTGGATTAAGCCTAATTCCAATGACTCCTCTTGCCGCCCTTCCCATCGGTCTCACCTCTGTCTCGCTAAACCGCACCGCTTGCCCGCCTTTTGTAGCAATGATTATCTCTTTCGTGCCGTCGGTGAGCCTCGTATCGACGAGCTCATCACCTTCCGTAAGGCCCAATGCGATTATTCCTGACGACCTCACATGGGAATATGCCGTAAGTGGTGTCTTCTTGATGAAGCCTTTCTTCGTTGAAAAAACGAGGAAATGGTTTTCATCAAATTCTTTAACAGCAATGGTATCCAGTATTTTTTCACCCTCAGCCATTGCAGGGAGCAAATTGACGATAGGTTTTCCTTTGGATTGACGGCTTCCCACCGGCACCTGATATGCCTTGAGCCAGTAGACTTTTCCTAAATTCGTAAAGAACATCAGATAATTGTGCGTTGATGTAACAAAGAGGTTAGTCACGTAATCCTCCTCTTTTGTTTCCATTCCTATGAGACCGACGCCGCCCCTTCTTTGCTGCTTGTAAGTATCTAAAGGCACCCTCTTTATATAGCCATCATGCGTAACAATGATGACCATTTCTTCATCGGGAATAAGATCCTCTAGGTCTATTTCCTGCACATCGTGAACGATCTCAGTTTTTCGCTCGTCCCCGTGTTTTTCTCTGATCTCGAGCATTTCATTCTTGATGATTTCCAAGATCTTTTTCTCATCCGCGAGAATGCCCTCCAATTCCCTCACTCTATTTTCGATTTCAAAGAATTCCTTCTTAAGATTTTCAATTTCAAGACCTGTCAAGCGCTGGAGTTTGATATCAAGAATAGCCTTTGCCTGCTCTTCAGTAATCAATAATCGATTGATAAGCCCGACCCTTGCCTCCTCGGGAGTCTTCGAAGCTCGAATCAGCATAATGGTATCATCCAGCGCGTCAACCGCCTTCATCAAACCCTGCAAAATGTGTTCTCGCTTCTTTGCCTCCTCCAACTCGAACTTCGTTCTCCTCGTGACAACATTTTTTCTGTAATCAATAAAATGCTGCAAAGTTTCCTTAAGTGTCAGTATCTTTGGTTCGTTGTTGACGAGGGCGAGGTTTATGACTCCGAACGTAACCTCCATCTGAGTATGAGAGAACAGCTGATTAAGTACGATATTCTCCATCACATCCTTTCGAAGTTCGATAACAACCCTCATGCCTTCGCGGTCTGATTCGTCTCTAAGATCAACAATGCCATCGATTTTCTTGTCCCTAACGAGCTCTGCGATCGCTTCGATCAAGTTAGACTTATTGACCTGGTAGGGGATTTCTGTAACAACTATTCTCTTCCTGTTCTCAAATTCCTCAATCTGAGTTCTTGCTCTCACCCTCAACTTGCCTTTTCCGGTGGAATAAGCCTCCAAAATCCCACTTATACCATAAATGATGCCGCCGGTTGGAAAATCTGGCCCTTTGATGAATTCCATCAACTCAGATGTTTCCATGCTCGGATTGTCTATTAAATTGACGATAGCATCGACCACCTCCCTCAAATTGTGAGGTGGGATGTTTGTGGCCATGCCTACAGCTATTCCAGATGATCCATTGACAATGAGATTAGGAAATTTCCCGGGTAGAACTGCTGGTTCCTTCAAACTTCCATCAAAGTTATCGACAAAATCGACGGTGTCCTTTTCTATATCAACCAGGAGCTCCTCGGCAATGGGAGATAGACGGCATTCAGTATATCTCATCGCGGCAGCTGAGTCTCCATCTACGCTGCCGAAGTTTCCCTGGCCATCGACCAGAGGATATCGCATTGAAAAGTCTTGGGCCATTCTCACGAGAGCATCATAAACAGCCATATCTCCATGAGGATGATACTTACCAAGGCAGTTATGGGAAACTACGCCATTAGCTAAAAACTCGTGCGATCCCTCAACCTCAATATCATACGTCATTTCGGCCGGAGCGGTCTCGATGCAGAGTACCCGGATGAAGGTGATATCGTCTGGCAAAGGCTCATCAGAATTCCAGAAGGCCGTGGCTTCTGCAACAACGTCTGAATCCTTGCAATACATTATAGGCAGACCTTGCACCTGATTGATATATTCGTCGACATAGCACTCCTTCGGGCAGCTAAAATTCTGAGCTGGATGGGGGACCCTTGAGTGATCGTCATAAGGTGGCTCAGGCTCCAAGAGCCGTTTCATTAGATCTGCGTGCGTGCCACTAATCTCAATGGTACAGGATGATTCTGATTCAACCGTGGTAGCTCTGAAGTACCCCATTTGATCAAGACGGTCGCCTTCATTTTCACCAGCTGGTGACATAATTATTTTAGAAATCACTCCCAAATGATGCAGGATTAGCTGGATGTCAGCGGCCTGCCTCTTTGACTTGAAAGGAATTCTAATCTTTCCATCGGAAAATGATGCAGAAGAATTGATTACCCCCAATACGAGAGATTCCAAGACGGATCTAGGTGACCTGAAAAATTCCTCGGCAAGGCTTGAGCGGGAATTCACTACTTTTGAGATTCTTAAAAGCAGTTCCTCAAACATCTCAATATGCCCCAGTGATTTGACTGCAGGTGAGCTGCAAAGTGCGGAAATTTTTTTCCTGATAATGAGGGGCGCGGCAGTGTATATCCTTCCTGATCGAGAGGCTAGAGATTCCACGATCTCACGCACAGAGGCAACATAAGATTCGGAGTACTGACCTACCACCAGCAAACAGCCGTACAAATAGGCAAATAACTCGTCGATGGTGACTAAATTTCCATTGGATATTTCCATCTGGGGATATTCGAGACCGCAAGGATACACACATCGAGATACAAGCATGTCCCCAACCCGCAATTCTTCTGCAGCTTTCCAAAAGATCCCACTCGATGGCTCATAGACTTTCAAGAGCTGTTTTGGCGTGCATAAGAGTTCCATACCATTTTCAAATCTGATTCTTACGAGCGGTCTCGGGGGCATCTCATACAATTCCAGAACACGCCCAAATCCAGACTGTGTAAAGACGATATCCCCTCTTTCTACTTCTTCGATCGGAACAAGCCCCCGAAATGTCAGTACCTTTGTCCCCGCGGCAAAACATTCGCCAACCACACGAGCGCTTTTCTTATGAGGTTTATTTGAGTACAGACCCATGTCATACATCGCATAGAGGATTCTCCTCTGGACCGGTTTTAGACCGTCTCTGACATCCGGTAGAGCTCTCCCAACGATAACACTCATTGCATAGTCGATGTAGGACTTTTTCATCTCCGTTTCAATAGGTCGCTGAATTATTCGTACGGTCTTTTCTTCCATCAAAACACCCTACACGTCAAGGTTTTCGACTTCTTTCGCATGTGCACTGATAAATTCCCTTCTGGGCAAAACAGCATCGCCCATCAAGATGTTAAAAAGAATGTCAGCCCTCCTTGCATCCTCGATTGTCACTTTCTTCATGACCCTTGTATCGGGATTCATCGTCGTCTCCCAGAGCTGTTTCGGATTCATTTCACCAAGACCCTTGTATCTCTGAATGGAGACTCCTTTTCCCAGGCGTTCAACAGCGCTTATCCTTTCTTTCTCAGTATAAGCGTAAATCTCCGTGTTACCCTTTGCAATCCTATAAAGCGGCGGCTGCGCGATATACACATAGCCGTTTTCTATGAGCGGTCTCATGTATCTAAAGAAAAGCGTGAGCAAAAGGGTGCGTATGTGCGCACCGTCAACATCAGCATCGGTCATTATAATGATCTTGTGGTAACGGGTTTTGCTGATGTCAAAATCCTCTTTGATGCCAGTACCAAGAGCTGTGATCAGATTTCTTACTTCGGCATTTTTTAGTATTTTATCCATACGCGCCTTTTCAACATTGAGAATCTTCCCTCTCAATGGAAGAACAGCTTGGAATTCCCTATTTCTTCCCTGCTTGGCACTTCCACCAGCGGAGTCCCCTTCAACTATGAACAGCTCCGATTTTGCAGGATCCTTTTCAGTGCAATCTGCTAGCTTACCAGGAAGGCTTGCAGATTCAAGAAATCCCTTTCTACGCGTCAGTTCCCTTGCCTTTCTCGCCGCTTCCCTCGCCTGCGCTGCAAGTATTGCCCTTCTTATGCAGGCTTCAGCGACTTTGGGATTTTCTTCCAGATACTGGTAAAGTCTTTCATATACAAATGAATCAACAATTCCGCGGATCTCACTGTTTCCCAATTTTGTCTTTGTTTGGCCTTCAAACTGCGGCTCCGGCATTTTGACACTCAGTATAGCTGTAAGGCCTTCCCTCACATCATCTCCGCTCAAGCTCTCATCGCTTTCCTTAAGAAATCCGTACTTCCTCGCGTAATCATTCATCGTCCTCGTTAGTGCTGATCTAAATCCAATGAGGTGAGTTCCGCCTTCAATCGTGTTGATATTGTTGACAAAGGTGTGTATATTCTCCGAGTAAGCATCAGTATATTGAAGGGCCACTTCGATCAAAATATCACTGCGTTCGCCTGCGATGTAAATTGGCTTTTCGTGAAGTACGTTCTTCGTTCTGTTTATATGCTGAACAAATTCTATGATCCCTCCCTCGTAATGGTACTTCTCCTCTCTTCCAGTCCTTTCATCTTTGAATAAAATGATGACGTTTTTGTTCAAAAAAGCGAGATCCATTAATCTGCTAGCCAAAATATCCGCATCGAAATTGACATCTTCAAAGATCTCAGGATCTGGCTTAAAAGTGATTATCGTGCCCGTACTGCTCGCCTCGCCGATGATGCGTAACTTATCTACCACGACGCCTCTCTCAAATCGAGCAAAATGCTCTTTTCCTTCCCTCTTTACCCTGACTTCTAACCACTCAGAAAGACTGTTGACAACAGATAGTCCCACACCGTGTAGACCACCTGAGACTTTGTAGCTTTTCCTGTCAAATTTCCCGCCTGCGTGGAGTGTTGTCATCACAATCTCGACAGCCGGTCGTTCGTACTTTGGAAGAATGCCCGTCGGAATGCCACGGCCATCATCCTCTACAGTGACGCTACCATCCCCGTTGATAGTCACAGCAATTTTCGTGCAAAAACCAGCCATCGCTTCATCGATGCTATTGTCAACGACCTCGAAAACGAGATGATGGAGTCCTCTGCTGTCAGTGCTTCCGATATACATCCCAGGCCTTTTTCTCACCGCCTGCAGTCCTTCAAGGACTTGTATTTTGTCTTCGTTATAGCTCGAGTCTTCCATCGATCTCGACCCCTCTGATTTTTTGGTTTCTCTTTTAGCATTTCAAATAAATGAGTGTGCAGTGCAAAGGGATGATCTACACCCCCATCCCTTCTCTAACATTATTTCCTAATGTGTTCATACTATTAATATTCTTCTAGATATCTGGCTATTTAAATTGAAGAGCAGAGTTTCACGCACTAGAGATGCAATTTCATAATGATGATTGCGACTGTTGCAGTTAGACTTTGCAAGGCCTTTCGCCATGATTTTCGGCTTAGCTTATTGCAGCGCCTTTCCGGTGATCATAAAGGTATTTCCGACGATACACTCTTCTCGAAGTGCTACAAGATTACGCAAGAATAATATTGTAGCATCGGAAATTAGAAGAATCGAGACACAAACGCTAAAAGCGAATAATTGGTTGGAGCCGGCAATGGTAACAATTAAGGATGCAAAAAAGGGGCTCACGGATGAAATCATCGCAGTGGCTAAGCAAGAGGGCGTTGATCCAGAGTTCATAAGAAGGGGTATTATTAGAGGGCGCATCGTCATTCCATCAAATCCAATACACTCTCCAAAACCGTGTGGGATCGGAGAGGGGCTTGCAGTAAAGGTCAATGTCAACGTAGGCACATCAAGAGACATGCCTTCGATCGAAAACGAACTGGAAAAAGTAAGAATTGCAATCAACTACGGTACCGATACTATCATGGACTTGAGCACCGGCGGAGATATCGATCTGGTAAGAAGGAAAATTCTAAAAGAAGTGAGAATACCCGTCGGAACTGTTCCGATTTACCAGACTGGCCTGAAAGCCGCCCGGGAAAGCGCAGTCGTGGACATGGATGAGGATGACATATTCAACGGCATTATCAGACATGCAAAAGATGGCGTTGATTTCATGACCATACACTGCGGCGTGACCAAGGAAAGCGTCGAGCATCTGCGACGTTCCAGGAGAATCACAGATGTTGTCTCGAGAGGCGGATCGTTCCTAGTCGCATGGATTCTCCATAATGAAAAGGAGAATCCTCTATACGAGAACTTTGACTATCTACTTGAACTGGCATCCGAATACGAATTTACAATCAGTCTCGGAGATGGACTTAGACCAGGATGCATCCATGACGCAACGGATGTTCCACAATTACAGGAGCTCATCATACTTGGAGATCTCGTGAGGAGAGCAAAAGAGAAAGAGGTCCAAGTGATTGTTGAAGGGCCAGGCCATGTCCCATTAAATCAAATCGAAGCCAACGTACGCGTGGAAAAGACTGTGTGTGATGGAGCCCCCTTTTATGTGCTCGGTCCGCTGGTTACAGATATCGCGCCAGGCTATGATCATATATCTGGTGCAATTGGCGGAGCGTTGGCAGCATATCACGGCGCTGATTTTCTCTGTTATGTCACGCCAGCTGAGCACCTTTCGCTTCCAAGCAAAGAAGATGTAAAAGAGGGATTGATTGCCGCGAAGCTTGCGGCCCACGCTGCAGACGTGGCAAGAGGAAAAGGATTGGAATGGGACCTAAGGATGTCAAAAGCAAGGAAGGCGCTCGACTGGGATGCGATGTTCAAAGAAGCGATCGATCCTGAAAAGGCGAGGCTATACAGGGCGAGGGGGATAACGGAGGCTAGCGAGGGGTGCTCTATGTGTGGCGATGTATGCGCCATCAAGATTCTGAGGGAATACTTGAAGAAGGACGGGGTTTGCTGAGATCCTGATGAAATGCATGATTGCCTTCTATTCATTCACGAGATTTGCTTGGCGAGTCTTTGTAGTAGGCAGCAGGTATTTTTGAACGCCCTTCGATTCCAAGGCAGATGGAGCCACCGGAGGGATTTGAACCCCCGACCTACGGTTTACGAAACCGTCGCTCTTTAGCGATCAAAGATTTCCGCTAAGCTACGGTGGCATCACTCGGCCACACAAATCTTCACGCTGATTTAAAATTTTCTTACAAATCAAAAGCGTGAAGAAAGGCTGATGTCATGGACTCCAGATATTTGATGCTGAAAATCTGAATTCTTCCCTCGCCGAAGGGGTCGGATAGCAGGATCAAACTAGTTTGTTGTCGATTCCTCAAGGCCATAAAGCCACATACTAGAGAGTTGGGATTGCTCCCGCCTGAAAAGTCTTTTCAAGGTTTCGCATGCATGTGTGGGCATGCGAATTTATATCAACATAGAAATAGCGAAAGAATGCATAGAAGAAGTTGTTGGGGGAGGAGGGCACGATCGCCCGCTCCTATATTGCCATAATCGATAGCGGTCAATTTATGTGAAGTTCTCCACGAAAGATTAAATATTGGCTACAGAAAGGATTTAACGGAAAATCATGATAATGTAATCGGTATAATTGATAAAAAGAGATGGGATGCCTGAAGGACACATCATCGAAGAAAGAAAGGGTGGATATGGCGTCTTAGCAGATATTATAGAAATCTGTAAAGCGAGATGCGTATCTGGATACATTGAAGTTTTATATGAAGATGACCGTATTGCTTCTCATGGTACAATACTCACAAACAAAGGTCTTCCAATCGGCGCCTTCTACAGATTCATCATCGAGAAGGATCGAATTATCACCACGGAGAGTTATTCCGGAGCGAGGGCTTTCGATTTCATTTTGGAAGACTCAGAATCCCCAACTGCCACGCTAATTATACATGCAGACGTTGACCCAGCATTGGTTGAGCAGAAGGCTTCAGGAGCTCGAATTGCGTACGAGAGTCTCATAATGAAGTGGAAATCCCGATCACCGTTGATGAGCATCGACCTTGGTGTTCTGGCAAATGACGATAGCATAGCGGCAAGAAAAATTAAAACGTGGGCACAAGAAGGCTACGATGTCTCTCGCGTTCTTGACATTTATCTGAGCGACCCTGAGAAAGCGACGCTAGTTATCGATCATTACGAAAAGAATATCGATAGGGCAAGAGCGTTACTTGAGCGTTTGAGGGTTGTAAAGGGTGAAGGAATAGAGAGGGAATTACGATCGATTTCTAAGAAAGCGAAAGATCCTGATAGGGTCGCTGATGCAGAAATGGAGTTTGAATTCCTCGTTAAACGCTTGGAAACTTCTGAAAAGGAGAAATTAGCCGAGAGACAAATTCGTCTTGACGTTGAGAGGAAAAAACAAAATGAGAGGATCGATAGAGTATACGATCTCATCATTCAATATCACAAAATGAAGTCATCAGGTGCAGCTAGCACAGCAAGATGCCCAAGATGCGGAGAACCTCTCGATCGCGATGGGCTCTGTTTGAAATGCGGCGAGACTGTCATTCAAAAGCCCCGATATGGACGCCCGATAAACCCTCAGCTCACCTTCTCTCGCTTTGTAGTTGGTCATTCTAACAGGTTTGCTGAAGCTGCAGCGAGGGGGGTAGCTAATAGCCCCGGCACCATGTACAACCCGCTGTTCATTTATGGAAGGTCAGGAATGGGTAAGACCCATTTGCTTCATGCGATTGCAAATGAGATTCTTTCGAAGTCAAACAAGTTTATTGTTCTTTATACATCGATGGAAAAATTCGAGGGGGAGCTCATTGAGGCTCTTGCAACGAGTGCAATTGATGACTTCAGAAGGCACTATGCGGGCGCGGACGTACTGCTGATCGATGATGTCCAATTCCTTGCCGGTAGGGAGAGAATGCAAGAAGAGCTCTTTCACGTACTCAGCGAGCTCATCGAGAATAGGAAGCAGGTAGTTCTTGCATGCGACAGGCCTCCGAAGGATATCCCCTCGATTTCAGATAGACTGATTACTCGATTCGAATCGGGGCTCATCGCAGATATACAGCAGCCTGAATATGAGACAAGGGTTGCGATTCTTGAAAGGAAGATCAGAGAGGAGGGCTTATCGGTTCCGAAAGAAGTGCTTGAATTCATCGCTGACGTTTGTAGGAACAACATCAGGCAGCTCCATGGAGGCCTCAACAGAGTTGTCGCGTTCTCATCGCTTATGAATGTCAACATCGATTTTAACTTGGCAAGGGAAGTTCTAAGCAGCGAGGCTGCTGGGCTGCGCATCAGCCAAACGAGATTTGATTTAAAAGGGGGCCACAGCTATCTCCTTGAAGAATCCAGGCCAGAGGGTGCTTACAGAGCATTCGTGTCAAAACTCCAGGAGGGCTACAGTGGGATGGCGATAACGCGGGGACATCCTAGAAACCTCATGGAGAGGATGGGAGAACTCAGGGCAACTCTCTACTGGCTTACCGATCGGGAGTCAACAACAGCCCAAACTCTCCCGCCTTCGCTGGAGAGAATCATGCTTGTAATTGAAGAATTCATTCATTCGAACGAAAAAAGCATCATCCTCCTCGATGATATCCAATACCTGATAAGCTACACAACATTTGAAGGCGTCATCAGGTTTATCAGGAGCGTTGTTGACGAGATTTCAGAGACCCAGTCAATATTCCTCGTTTCGGTGAGCGAAGAGAGCCTCAGGATTCAGGACCGATCTATTCTCGAGCGAGAAATGGAAGTGATAAAGCTTTCATGAGGTTTCATTTCAACCCCTAACTTCATTCTAGATCAGGAGATTCTCTTCAGCTCCGCCTTAAATTCGATGAGCCTTTCAAGGGCTTCCTCCAGATTCCTTTTCTTAAAAGCAACAGCTGCTTCCTTCAGAATCTTTATGAGAGAAGTTACCTCCTTCCCTTCTGCCTTCGCTTCTAAAAGCACTTCCTTGCACTTCTTCAATTCATCTTTGAGCGTGTCGGGCAGAAGTTTCAGTATGGTTTCTCTTCCCTTCTTTGCGAGAACGCCCATCATTGTCCAGTCACCGTGCTTTCCAGCGTCCTTTGCTTCATTGAGAAGCCTCCTCGCTTCTCTGACATCGATGTAAAGGTGTTCTGAGTCCCTAATCAACTTCTCAAGACTTTCGCATAACTCACTAGCTTCGACGTAACGTCCTGTGATCCTGCGAGCCGTATCCATGCCGATTCTGATCTCCATAAGAGCTCCCCTTAGATCATCCTGAGCTTTTTTCACCCTGATGCTCTCCAGCGACTGGAAAATTTCTTTGGGATCAGAGCCCGTTTTCTGTGTAATTTCTGCGAGTCTCTCAAGCCGCTCTATATCAGTTAGAATTCTTTCCTCAATGGCCTCTCTTGCCTTTTCGAGGCTCTCCCGCACGAATGCCACTGCAGATTCTATGTTCCTCTGCTTTCCAGCCCTCACAGCCTTGTCAATAAAGATCTTTGCAACGCTCGCATCTATGTTAAATTCGCTTGCTATTGAAAGAAGCGACTTGACCTCCTCAACGAGCGCAGGAAATTGCCTACGCAGCTCGTTCTCACGTTCTTTCGCAGCCATCAAGGGCGCTTCGGCACCTTCACCCTCCAAAACACTAGCCTCTTCCGTAGATTGAAGTCTCGCATTGCACTTTGGGCATGTTTCCAGATCTGCCGAAACGACCGCCCCACAATTGGGACATTCAACCTCCAAAACTTCCTCGATCACGAATTCGACACCACATTTCGGGCACTTTGTCACCTCACCAACAATATGCGTGCCACATTCAGGACAATCGAATTCTATCTGTTCTTCCCCTTCGGAGCGGTCTGGCTTCACTCAATCACCAGCTATCGGTTGATAATCTTCTTCAAAATATTTAGCTATAATTATGTTTTGAAGCATGAATTAGCAAAATCTCAGAGATTATCTCCAGAGTCCATCTCTTTAATTTGCAGAGCGCTGGTTCTCGTGTCTTCCCATGACCATAGAGTCATTGGCACGTAAAGATTGTGCTGATTTGTTCGATTCGCCAATCGAAATTCTCTTGCTATCCCGATTTAAGCAGAATATTCTTCATTTTGACAGCGTCCTGATCGAGCAATGGGGTTTCGCTTATGATCGTGATATCATAAGACCTTTTTTTAAGACTGTCTGCAAGCAGCTCAAAATTCGGGGATTTTGCTTCCAAAGGTAAATGCCTTCTCTCTCCAGCATCAGTGAATTCGACGGAGCTAAAATGTATGTGAAGGTGTCTTGGATAAATTCTTTCTGAAAATTCGATGATTTTTTCAAAATCCTCTTGTGACTTAAGCCCACCGTTGCTCCTCGCATGGAGGTGTGCGAAATCGAGCACGGGGCAAGTACCGGGGACCTTTTTCACAACATCTGAAATCTCATCGAGCGTGCCCCAGTATCCTTTTCTTCCCATCGTCTCCAGTCCCAGAACTACCCCCTCTCCACTTCTGCCGAGCTCTTTCCGGCACTTCATGATCCCTCTTATCACCGCGTTGGTCGCCTCCTCGGGTGTTTTCGAGGCGTAAGTACCCGCGTGGATGACGACTATCCATGCACCCATTGCCACCGCTGCCCTTGCTGATTTTAAAACCCATTCTACGCTCTTTTTAACGGTTTCTTCATTTGCAGAGTTGAAATTCACATAGTAGGGAGCGTGCACGCTTAACAGAATTCCCAACTCCTTAGCTTTCTCGCCGATCAACTTCGCCTTTTCCTCAGATATCATAACCTGCCTTACGAATTGGACTTCAAGGGCATTCAAGCCAAGATCGTGTATTTTTCCTAGGGCGTCGATTGGCCCTTTGCTTCCCTCAGGATAACCGGCGGGCCCAAAATAATACACATTTGGAGAAAATGCCGACGGAAATAATTAACACTTCCATTAACGCTTCCTCGAGGCGGCAAGATATGACAAATAGACAACTCCACTGCTAGACCAGCACCAAAACCTGAAAACATATTTATCCGAGTAGATGTTTTTTTCATACTGGGGTATTATGCGAATCGAGACCGTTCTTATCGAAAAACCTCACGATGCAAATGTCATCGTCGGGCAGTCGCATTTCATAAAGACAACCGAAGATTTGTACGAGGCGCTCGTGACTTCATGCCCGCAGATCAAATTCGGAGTTGCATTTTGCGAGGCTTCACAGGATCGGCTGGTGCGGGTGGATGGAAACGATGAGGAACTAAGGAAATGCGCCAGTGAAAACGCCATGAAGATAGGCGCGGGCCACTCATTCATTATCGTGATGCGCAATGCCTATCCGATCAATGTGATGAAGAGCATTAAAGACGTCCAGGAGGTGTGCTCGATTTTTTGCGCAACCGCCAACGATGTTGAGGTTGTCGTAGCAGAATCTGATAGAGGCCGGGGGATACTCGGGGTGATCGATGGAAAGCCTCCCGTAGGAGTCGAGGACGATGAAAAAGAAAAAGAGAGGAGAGATTTCCTCAGGAAAATCGGTTACAAACGATAACACCAGATTTGGATTGGCAGATGAATACGAGCCCATAGCGAAATACTACGATATCTGGGCTGAAGATCTGAAGGAAGATATCGATTTTTACATCCAATTGGCAGAAACAGCAGGCTCCCCGATACTGGTATGCATGTGTGGAACAGGCCGAATCCTCATTCCGCTTGCGGAAAAAGGCTATGAAGTCACTGGCATCGATAAGAGTTCTGCTATGCTTGACCGTTGCAGCGCAAAAATCGAGCTCCTTCGTGAAGAGGTTCAGGGTAGAATCGACATTTTGCAAGCCGACATTTGCGATTTCAATGTCCCCGAACGATTCAATTTTGCCATTATACCGCACAACTCGTTCATGCATATTCTCGAAACTGAAGACCAGGAAAAAGCTCTGAAAAATATCTGGAAACATCTAACGGCAGATGGACTTTTAGCGATTTCTCTCGCGAATCCTAAATTTGAAAGAAATAACGGTATTGTACATCATACCGGAACAAAGACGATCCCTGGTGGCGAAATAATTTCTCGATTTGAATCAAGAGAATACGATGCTTCTAGTCAGAGGCTCACGATTCATCTGTTCTATGACATTTCGAGGCAAGACAGAAACCTGAGACGTGTAACATCAGCATATACAATGCGATGCATGTCCTACAGAGAAACTATGGAGCTCCTGAGACGATGCATGTTTGATGTTGTTGAGGTGTACGGAGACTACGCGTTCTCACCGTTTAAGAAGGATTGCGAAATTATGGTATTTCTCGCAAGGAAGATCTAATGACTGTTCGACCAATCAATTTAGATTATACTTTAGGCTGCGGGCAAGTTTTTCGATGGAAGAAATTGGGTAGGAGTTGGATCGGCGTTATCGGCTCTGAGATCGTGAGACTAGAGCAAGTAGGTGATACATACACAGCAAACGGTAATGTAACGGAGGGGGAGCTAGACAAATATTTCAGGCATGATGATAGGATCGAGACGATCTACGCGGATATCGCAAAGGACAATTACATATCAAAACTTGTATCAGATTATAGCGGGTTGCGCCTCATAAGACAGGATCCGTGGGAATGCTCAGCATCGTTCATACTTGCCACTTACGCAAACATCCCGCGAATTGAGAAAATGATTGAGAATCTATGCAGGACGTGCGGTAGGAGAATCGCAGAAGGTTACTACACCTTTCCTACACCCGAAGAGATCATAAGAAATGATGGTTACGTCAGAATGTGTGGTTTAGGATTCCGCTACCAGCGCTTACTAGCCTTCGCCGAGCGCGTAATTTCCAATGAATTAAATTTCGACGAGCTACGGGAGATCGAATATGAAGAGTGTGTCCGAAAATTGATGAGATTTGAGGGCATCGGCAATAAGGTCGCCGATTGCATAGCGCTTTTTTCGCTTGACCATTTGGAAGCATTTCCCATCGATGTGAGAATCGCGCGTGCGGTGAAGAAGAACTATGGCATCGAAGGGAGTTATAGGAAAGTTAGCAAATTCTGTAGAAAGTATTTCGGGGAGTATGCTGGTTACGCACAGGAGTTCATTTACATTTCAGAGGCAAGAAGCAGGGGCGAGGGCATCATTCCATCTGAGGACACACGCATTTCGGTGCCTTAACCCCAGTGTAGCTCTCATAAATGGAGACCAGCATTCCACTCTTTTTCACCATTTCACATATCCTGCAGGTCTCCGTCACAATGTCAGATCCATTGATCATCCTCATCGCGGCTCGCTCAATTTCCTTTTTAAATTCTTCATACCGTTCGCTTGATTCGATTTCTCTGTTAGTTCCGCGCTTGGATTTAAGATACTGCGAAATAGCCGCGTCCGTCACTCCAAATCTTCTTGCGACATCAGCTTGAGTCATTCCGTGCTTCTCGACAAGTTCTCTAGCCAGTTCCCTCCGGATCGAGGGTAGAACATACCAGACTATCAGTTCACAGGGGATCTTCATATCGACCCTTGATAATTTAACGATATTTAAGATTTATAATTTATCCTTCAGCTCAATCGTAGTAATTTAGATTACAATGAGTCAGTTTGCCTGAAGGAAAACGGAGTAATGCAGTCCTTAACGAACTTGGTCAAATCGATCAGCATTTTGAACTGATTCCAGAATCCATTGGAATGTGCTCTTATGTTTCCTTAACACTAAGCCAGCCATCGCATGGTGCCATTGGAGAATCGGTCGCCGAGCGATCCCCCGGTCCTCGACACCTGCTATGCGGCATATATATCATTTGTCGTAAGGAATACCAATCATCATGTCTTGAGAAGTTCCAATCAATGATTATCGATTTTGGAACTTTCAGTGTGATGATCTTCTCCCACTTATTGCCCCGCTTTTCGAGGGCTCCTCGCGAAATTATGCAAAAGTATTTTTAGAAAGTCTAGGTCATTAACGGACGGTAAATAAGCTTATAATGCAAACGATTGTTAATGAAATATGAAACATGAAAGGGGTCGTCATATGGCCATTGATGAAGTCGTAATCACTCGGAAAATCGTCGAGCGTTTTTCGCAAGAATTCGTAAAGAGCTTGGATGTCGATGTTATAATCGCCGGAGCTGGCCCTGCCGCCCTTACGGCTGCAAGGTACCTTGCCAAGGGAGGGAAGAAGGTTGTGATCTTTGAGAGGCGCCTTTCTCCAGGCGGAGGGATGTGGGGCGGAGGCATGCTGTTTCCAGTCATCGTTGTCCAAGAAGAATCGAAGATGCTCCTCGAGGAAATTGGCGTCAGACTCAGAGATGAGGGCGGGGGATACTATACAGCAGATTCCGTCGAGTCTTCAGCAAAACTGATCGCGTCAGCGCTCGATGCGGGGGCGAGGCTGTTCAACGGCATCACTGTTGAAGACGTCATGATCAGAGATTCCAGAATTACAGGAGTGGTCATTAACTGGAGCGCCATAGATATCGCAGGCTTGCACGTCGATCCCGTCAGCGTGAAGTCAAAATACGTAATCGATGCAACTGGTCACGCTGCGGAGGTATGCAGAATCGTGCAGGAAAAGGCCGGTAGGTTGAGAACCCCGTCAGGAAGAATTGAAGGAGAGAAGAGCATGTGGGCAGAAGTGGGGGAAAAAATGACCGTGGAAAACACCGTAGAGGTGTTTCCGAATCTCTACGTCGCTGGCATGGCCTGCAATGCTGTGATGGGTGCCCCAAGGATGGGGCCGATATTTGGAGGCATGCTTCTCTCGGGCAAGAAAGTGGCTGAACTCATCCTTTCAAGAAAAGATTGAAATCAGACTTCGCCAGGATGGGTCTTCTCATAGAACTCCTGTATTTCCCAATCCGGCACCTTTTCTTCTTTGCTTTTTCTCAATGTATAATTATGCATTCTGATGAACGCCCTGAGAATTCTCTTAGCCTCCTGGTTTCCAGAAAATTCATCGAGGTAAAGATTGGAGCCGGCCCGGTGAGCCCTGAAACTGCCTACGATTCTTGGACCTTTGAAAATTGCATCCCCGCGCCGCACTATCTTCCCCTTGAGCCAGGTCTGTAAATAAAAGAAGAGGTTGTCATCGGAGGTGAGTACAAATCCCTCCTCGGATTCCACCTTTTTCATCGGCACATCTTTCGCCAGCATCCAGTAGAGCATCTCATCATTTTCTACAAAGTATCCTTTCACCAGAACCCCCTCATTTTCGAGCACCGAGAGCAACCTGCGCAGCTCTCTCATCGGTATGAAGTGATTCAAAATTCTCGCAAGATTCTCCGCACTGACAATCCCAAAATTCTCAAACATCCGCGTGAGAAGTTGAATTCGAGCTTCTTCGACGGTTAAATCTATTTCCGGAGTGACTGAGACCTTCTTTCTTCCGTCGAAATAGACTGCTGTGCTATCGACGAGTTTCTTCAAGGCCTCATAGGTACGGCCATATCCAAATGGCGATATCGAAAAGAGTTCATTCTTTGAGATTGAGCCGCGGTCTCCAATGATACGCAAAATAAGTTTCATATCTTCGCTGAGAACGACATCTTTCGCCTTCCTGCAGAGAGAGGCGAATTCCAGTGTTGTATAAGAAATGAAGGGCGGTAATATATGGGCTCTAATAAGAAGCCCCTGCTCAAAGAGTCTTTTCAAAGGTACCCTCACTCTGCACCTCAGGTATGCAGAGGTATCGGACCTGAGAGCACCGATTTTCTTTACGCACGCCATCACGTTGTCAAAGTTCGACTGATAGAGTATTGACTGTTTTAAGAATAGGTACTGCAAGATATCTTCCCAGGGGTACACAAGAGGCAGAAAATTCCCCTTAACCAGTGCGTTTCCTATTCTGTGGTATCCTGCTTTACTGAATTCTTCCAGCAGATCTGCCGAAATTCCATTGGGTTCCAAGCCGAAGATTTCCTTCACTCTGACGATGTCGATGCCCATTTGTTTGTAAAAGTCCATCACTTCGTCGATCGAAGTAAGAATCTCGCTAATGAGACTTTGATCCCCGGTATCGATCTCTCTAATTTCAACACATCCACTCATTTTCCACATTTCGAGGGCTCCAACGAGGGTTCCATCGCGTACTAGAGGGTAAATCCACCTATCGCCATACTTTGACTCGACCTCAGACCATAAGTGCTGTACTGATGGATCATGAAGGGATCTCACGCGAATCCTTCTTTCCCCCCGCGAAATGTGTTCAAGCGCTTCGATTTCACTAGTATAAATCAGCATCTCAGTTTGCGTGTCTCCGACAACAATTCTCGAAATGTCTTCGCCTTCAACGGCTTTTGATATGTCCTCTTCTGAAAATCCGGTGAAACCCGCGATCGCCCTCATCGGTACTGGTCCATAAGCCCTGATGAATTTTCTGACGATTTCATGGATGGCGTTGCCCTCGTGGGCTGGAACGTTGAGCGGTACATAGACGTTTTCCCTCGAAAATACTTCACTCTCGTCGTAACCCCTGACAATATAGAGGTTTCTATCAAGCCTGTCGATAATTGTCTTCAGTTGATCCTTTGTCATGTTTAGCTTTTTTGCTAATTGTCTTAGACTGATTCCTTCGTGACTCTCTATTGCCCTCAGAACCTCAAGGTCTCTCTGTCCCAGCGGTTGATGCCTGTACGCTGCAACAAAGAGAGGAGCATCCTCCGCTAGAACATACCTCACATGGCCCCTGTGAAATCTGCCCATCAATATCTTCCCAGACTTCCTGAGCCGTTCCCATTCTGCTAATGAAAAGCCAGGTACGCGGTGATAGACATCGAGTGGACTGCCGACACCACCAAGAAACTTGAGACACGATTCGATGGTTTCAAATGGTCCATCTAGTTTTTTCTGGCGGTATGATTCTACAGTCCCAGAGTCAAAAGCATTCAGATTTTCGCTCCTCAGCCTCAGGTAGTCAATGCGCAGCATATACTGCGGTTTTTCCGATACGATGAACTTCCCTTTTACAAGAATGCCCTCATTGACCATTGACTCAGCGACGTCGATAATAATTTCGTCAGGCATATTGAGCGCGTACGCAATTTCCTCGGCCGTTGCAGGCCCATTTGAACCTACGAATTTGCTGGTGGCAATACGGAGTGCTTCCTCACGATCCACCTTTCTGCACACTCTCCGCTTGAAAAACCACTGGCCTCCCCTTCGAGCAGTCCTTCCAACGATCTGTACCGACTCAAGAATATGAAGAATGTGCCCGGCCTCTTCAGAGCTGAGTCCTAGTTCCTGCGCGATCTGCATCTGAGTTCTTTCAGAGTCTAATAGTTCCAAGACCCTTCTTTCGAGCTCTCCGAGCCGCCGCTCTCTTTCGAATACCGTTGCGTAGATATCAAGATCCTCGATAACAACAAAATATGTATCGTCGATGTAGACTGTTGCAATCCTTCCCTCCTCCATCAATTCGATAGCCCATCTATCGACAACCTTCCTTTCTTTGGATGTGAAGGGGTAAATGCTGCGTGTTCTCTCTTTAAATATTCTCATTGGCCCTGCCATCTTGAGTAGACGCACGATGTCTTCTTTCCTCTCAATTGTCCCGAGTTTCCTTCTGAAATAAGCGTTCACCTGGTCTGCTTCGAATTCAAACTCAGAAACTTCCGAAACAAGAACCTTTGACAAAATTCTCCTGTGCAGCTCCTTAAGCAACAGACTCCTGTCTTCCATTAACACAATGTCGGAGATACCAGCGAGAATAATTCCGTGAGCAAAGGGCGTAGGCGCAGAAGAATAGTCGATTACGCGCACATTCATTTCGCCTCTTTCAATCATCGACAAAACCAGTTTCGCATTCTGCAAATCCATGACGTCGTATAGTATCTCTCGATAAGTTTCCTCAATAATGGGCATGTTTTCAATGCTGCTCAGGGCATCGAGTAAGAAGCTTGAGCGTAATTGCTGCCTATTAACTGATACCTCCCTACCTTTGTAATTCCGCAAGATCATAAAGCTTCGTGCAGCCGTGTGCCGGAACCTCTGTTTGAAAATCTCTGAGTCCCTGACTGCCCGTCTTAAAACATCTTCCAGGTCGGCATGATTGACAAGCCTTTCAATATTCTTTAGTTCGACAGGCTTCGGCGAGCTGAGTAGAAAGGCATCATCACTGATCGACACACTCACATTGCAGCCGAGTCTCTTCGTTATCTGGAATGCGTACGCCCTCGAAAGGGCATCGTTAACTCGTCTTCCAAACGGAAAATGAAAAATGATGCAGTAGTTCCCCGCCATGTCCCTGTATCCCTCGACAGCAAGAATTCTGTCGTTCGGAATGAAACCGCAGGAGGCAAACTGCTCTTTGAAATAGCTGAGTATTGAATTTGCCGAGCCACAGTCGATGTTGAAATCTGTGACTAACCAGTGGACTATCTTTTCATCATCCTCCGCCATGAGCTTCTCAGCCATTTCCCTACGAAAGCGTGCGATCTCCATCGAAAGATCAAAGCTGCGGGGAAGCATTTCGCCTGTCCAGGAAGGAACCGTGGGCTTCCTGCCGCTTGCTGTTCTTACGAAGACCTTCATACCTCTCGTCTTGATGTATTCATATGTGCGCCCTCCAAGCACAAATATGTCCTTAGGAGAAAGTCTTTCGACGAACTTCTCCGAAAGATCGCCAACAGGAGCTCCTTTCTCAGTGTATACGGTGTAATTCGCCTCCTCGGGAATAGTCCCTAAATTGAGAGCGTAAATCATTCTCGCACCGCGCTTCCTTCCAAAACGGCCCTCAGCTTCGTCGTACCAGATTTTTGAATAAACGCCTTCGAAGGCGTCCTTGCTTCCGAGGTACCGCAGGACGTCGAAAAATCTCTCGTCCGGGAGATTCCTGTAGCAGTAAGATCTCCGTATGATTTCAAGCGCTTCGAACACTTCCCACCGTTTCTCGATCGACATACCCACCACAGTCTGAGCGAGGACGTCTAGGCAGTTCTCAGGTATGGTGACCCTATCGATCTGGTTTCTCTTGACAGCCCTTGAAAGGACCGCACACTCAACGAGGTCATCGTTGTCAAATACGATGATCCTTCCTTTGGACGTCTGCCCATAGGCGTGGCCGCTCCTTCCAATTCTCTGCAGAGCCTTTGCTACCGACTTGGGTGAGCCTATTTGGCACACGAGATCGATTGATCCGATGTCAATGCCGAGTTCGAGGGATGTAGAGGAAACAACGCACTTCAGCTCGCCTTTCTTTAATCTTCCCTCGACATCGAGCCTCGTCAATTTGCTGAGGCTGCCGTGGTGTGCTTCGATCGCCTCAGCTCCCCTCTCTTTTAGCTTGTATACGATACTTTCGGTGCCTGATCGCGTGTTGGTGAAGATCAATGTGGTTGTATGCTTTTCCACAAGATCCTTTAAAAGATCATACATTTTCGAGTTTACAATCTCATAGGGGAGGGCAGTCATGTCCTCGGTCGGGCAGAGAACCTTAAGATCCAAATTCTTTTGGCTCCGGACCTCGACCACTTTGATGTCTCTCATTCTTCCCTTTTCAAAGCCGACGAGAAAACTCGCTATTTCCTCAATTGGGGCAAGAGTGGCAGAAAGACCTACCCTCACAAATGGTCTCTCGCAATAGGCCTGTAGCCTCTCGAGTGTGAGTGAAAGCATAGCACCTCTCTTCGAATCGCAAATTTCGTGCACCTCGTCAACGATTACATATTCTACTCTCGAGAATCTCTCCCGAAATTTTGGCGCAGCAAGGACGAGAGCAAGCGACTCTGGTGTTGTGATAAAGATATGCGGCGGTTTTCTCAGCATCTTCTGCCTCTCGTAGGACGAGGTGTCACCAGACCGCACACCCACGCGGATTTCTGGAAACTTCATACCCTTTCCTTCTGCAAGTGCGCGCATTTCCCTAAGTGGTTCTTCCAGATTACGATTGATGTCGTTTGCCAAAGCCTTTAGCGGAGAGACATAGACCGCATATACGCGATCTTCAAGTTTGTCATTTTTTGAATATTTTAGAAGCTCATTTATTATCGACAGAAACGCTGTCAAAGTTTTACCAGAACCAGTTGGTGAGGAAACGAGCACACTTTGCCTGCTGTGAATCAGCGGGATGGCATATGCCTGCGGCTCTGTCAATTTCGTGAATTTTGAACTAAACCATTCACGAATGAGCGGGTCCATCAGACTTAGAACCTCATCTTTTGTGTAACAACGTGTGACTCGTTCTATCATTCGGATTTCTCTCCAGGAAGGAAATCATAATTCATTGATCATCCTTATATTACTACTTTGCGAGGTTATGCTGGCAACGTACTTTGTCCACAATGCGCCATTTGCATCGCTAGGTCCACTCGGTTATACTGCATCTCGCTTTAGAGATTCGCAATTAATTTATTCATGTCAGCTCATAATCCGCAAACGACATGAAAATTTGCCGAGGCGCACTGCTCATTGCGTCTATAGTTTCACTTTTGGTGCTTGCGTTTTCTACTCCTGCTATGGCGCAAGAGGGCGATGTATTTTTCATCATCGGACGCGTTCTCGACGATAAAGGAATGCCCCTCGCCAGCGTCAACATCACGGCTACAAATACAACAACTGGAACGATCTTTTCCTCTTATTCCAATTCTTCTGGCGCATATAACATATCACTTCCCGCTGGTGTTTATAATATCTCAGCATCGCTCGAAAACTACAGGGCAAATATCACCTATCTGAACGTGGTTGTTGGGTTTTCTACAGTTTTGACGCTGAACTTTACCATGTCAGAAATCCTTGGGTGCTTGAGCGGACACGTGACGAATGGAACGGCGCCAGTAGTTGGTGCGATTGTCTACTTGAAGAACGAACAATACAACTATTCTGGCACTTCTATAAGCCCCCTTGGTGAATACACAATCACTGGTATAGCCCCGGGTGTGTATGTTGCCTACGCTGAGAAACAAGGTTATTGGACGAACTACTCGAACAAACCTATTTTTATCGTGAGAGGTGTGAAAACAATCCTCAATTTCACGCTGCTTGAACAGCCCGCCAAAATTTTCGGAACTGTGTATATGGGCGACGTTCCGATTCCAGGTGTTCAAGTCATAGTTCAAGCGCAGTCATTTTCGACCGCCACTATGACCGATTCAAATGGAAATTATACCATAACGGGCGTTCCAGCAGGCAGCTATACAGTGACTTTCAGGAAAGCTGGTTACCAGGAAAAAATCATTCAAATTTCGCTCTCGCCCTTTGAAAACAAGCGCCTAGACTTTTTCCTTGAGAAGGAAGCAATCGAGGAAAGCACCGGGTTTATTCCAGGATTCGATTTACCGCATTCGTTGATGGTGGTTGCGCTCGCTGTCGCAATCGTCATTCTCATCATCTCACTATTTGTCAAATATAAAGTTGCACGGAATCCTGGATTGCTTGCTGAAGAGGAGGTAAAGGAGGAAAAGAAGGAGACTGAGGAAAAGGAAGTAAAACCTTCAAAGTAATGAAAATCGCAACGGCATCGGCTCTTCGCACGGCAGTAGAACCTTTTCTCACAAAATCTTTATGGGAGGTTCTAAGATCGAAATCCCAGAATCTTCCTCGCTTTTACAATATTTTCCACTACAGTCCTCTCAACGTCATCATATAGACTTTTTCCGTGCGCATCGATGGCAACGACGAGCGGGCCAAAATCTCTTACTTCAAATGCCCACATCGCTTCTGCCATGCCGAGATCGAGCCATGCAACATCAACGACCCTCGCGATCTTATTCGCGGTTGTGACCGCCGCGCCACCAGTAATTGCGAAATAAACGCATCCGCATCGCTGCATTGCCTCGACAGTTTCCACCGACATGCCTCCCTTGCCTATGATCGCCCTTATCCCTGTATGACATATGAAGGTCGGTTCCAGTGAGTTCATTCTAGCGCTCGTCGTGGGACCGGCGGCGAGGACCTTCCATTCGATTCCATCCCTCCCGACTTTCCTGACAATGGGACCGCAATGATAAAGAGCTGCGTTCTTTAAATCGAACGGGAGCTGTGCTCCCTCTTCAATAATCTTAAGCGCTCTCGTATGTGCCGCATCCCGGGCGGTGTAAACGATCCCGTTGAGATAGGCGATGTCTCCAATACAAAGCGATCGAACAGTTTCCTCGCTAAGGGGTGTCTCAAGATTCACTGAAATCCCTCCAGACTATATTCAACGATTCCATCGCCATAGATTCTCGCAAATGCCTTTCTCGCAGCCCAGCACTGGATGTTGACTCCGACAGGGAGGCTCGCCGTGTGGCAATGCGCCATTCTGATCTTAACGCCTAGCGCGGTTGTACGTCCTCCGAGCCCCATAGGTCCTATACCCGTTTGGTTGAGTGCTGCGAGAATATTCTCCTCAAGGGATGCCAGCATACCATCAGAGTTTTTCTTATTGAGCGGCAGGAGGAGCGCTTCCTTAGCAAGTGTCATCGCGACATCCGAGGATCCGCCTATCCCTATACCAACGATAATTGGCGGACATGGTTTTCCACCTGCGCTCACCACTGTATCGAGCACGAATGATTTGATGCCATCGAGACCGTCTGATGGATTGAGCATTTTCAGTGCGCTCATATTTTCTGCACCCGCTCCCTTCGGGAGGACGGCGATCTCGATAAAACCGTCTTCTCCTGGCGAAAAATGTACGTAGGGCATATTTACACCAGCATTATTACCCGAATTCCTCCGCGTGATAGGGTGAACTGCATTGGGACGCAAAGGAATTTCATCAGTGGCCCGCAGCACCCCCGCCCTGATTCCCTCCATGATCTCCCTGCAACAATCCCCTTTGACGAAGAATATAGGTATGCCAGTGTCTTGGCACATGGGAATCAAACATTTTGACGCCTCGCTGATGTTGTCGAGGATTGTGTTTAGCTGGATCCGCGCGATCTCCGAGGTCTCATAATTAAAGGCGTTCTTGATCGCTTCTACGACGTCCCGAGGAAGGTCGATCGAAGATTTTTTGAGAAGATTGAACGCGACGTCCTCAATCAATTGTCTTGATATCATCAGATCGAATAAATCGTGTCGATCGGAATAATACTTTGTTTTAAGGAGAAAACATTAATATCGATACCTCTGTGTTCCAAGGGATCGTAGCGCGGTCGTTCATATGGCAGAGCCTATTGTGATTGAGGAGCTGACGAAGGAATTCAACAGCTTTAGGGCGGTCGATTCACTCAACCTCACTGTAAAGAAGCAGTCATTCCTCGGATTCCTAGGACCTAATGGAGCAGGAAAGACGACGACGATAAAAATTCTGACAAATTTGCTTTCTGCGACATCTGGTCGCGCTTATTTGAATGGAATCAATGTTCTCGAGGATCCCAAAGCCGCTCTAGCTGACATAGGGGCAGTGGTCGAGACGCCCGAGTTTTATCCCTATCTGACACCTGTGGAAACTCTCAGCTATCTTGGCACCCTGAGGGGGATGCCAAGACAAGACATCAATAGACGAATAAAGGAAGTCTTGGAGACCGTCAAACTTTCAGAATGGGCCGATAAAAAGATCGGCAAGTTTTCGAAGGGCATGAAGCAGCGTCTCGCAATCGCTCAAGCACTACTTCACGAGCCGAGCGTCCTCATACTCGATGAGCCGACGTCCGGTCTCGATCCCAGGGGAATGGTCGAGGTGAGGAACATCCTCAAAGATCTGAAGAACAGCAAGTTTACGGTATTCATGAGTTCACACCTCCTCAACGAGGTTCAAGAAGTCTGTGAGAGCGTCGCACTCATCAATAGGGGAAAGCTCCTCCTCCATGACAGCGTGTCGTCGCTCGTGAATAAGACCAGGGTAAGGGACATAGAGGTGCGGGTCCTCAAGCCGCTAGAGGGATATTATGTCGAGAGAATTTCCCATTTCGACGGTGTCATTTCGACAAACTCTATAGGCGAGAGGATGCTCAAGATCACATTCGATGGGGATGAGGAAAGACAAGCGAAGCTTCTGGCGGACATGTATTCGTTAGGCCTTAAGATCGTGAGTTTCAGGGAAATGGGAATACCCCTTGAATCCCTTTACATGTCCCTCATCGAAGATTCGAGGTGAGGTGTTTGGCAAATAATTCCAGTATACCATCAGATTTTAACCAGATGATGACAGTAGCGCGCTATGAATTGCTGAAATACTTGAGGAGCCGGAGGCTTCTCGGCTTGTTCGCTCTGGAATTCCTCATGATTGCCCTTATCATGATCGTGCCGCCGGCGCTTGGCCGAGATTATCCTGAAGATCCAGCAGAATTTTCAAAGGTCTTCATCCAGTGGGTGTGGTTCTTGATCGTCATAGGCGTCACGCTTCTGGCGAGCGATTCTCTCGTATCGGAATTTCAAAGCCGCACAGGCTACCTCCTCTTCCCAAACCCTATAAAAAAGAGGATTATTTTTGCCGGGAAATTTCTCGCGTCGGTGGCGATCATTTTTGTGGCGCTATCGATCTTCTATGGAATATCGTCAATTCTTGTATTCGCAGTGGACGGTGGTTTGTCGAACTTGACGGCATCTTCATTTGGCCTCGCATTACTTTTCGGCATTGCGGCGACTTCGGTGGCATACCTGGTGAGCTCTGTCATGAAGGGTTCAACAGGTGCGCTCGTCATGACCTTTGCTTTATTCTTGCTCATCTTCTCCATTGTCGATGGAATACTGACCTTCGCGAAGGTCAAACCGAATTTCTCGATCAGCTTTGCCGCTGGCGCCATTGAATACATAATGGAAACACCTTATCCAACGGATTTCATACGCCAAATTCCAATCGGCAACGATGTGCTTGAAATCGCATATTATTATCCAGAAGTTACAACAGCTGTGATTGTCGCTATCGTGTACATCATTGCGGCTCTTGCGGCTGCGATGGTGATCTTCTCGCGGAGGGAGATGGCTGCCTGAAATTAGGGGGTGCGGAGTTGAAGATTGAAATTGTCCACATCGGCGACGAGCTCCTTACCGGTGAGATAAACCCTTACCCCGCACAGATGATCCAGATGATCAAGCAGAAAGGCGCGTCCGTGAATATGATCACGATCATGCGCGATGATAAGGCAGAAATCGTTGATGTTTTGAAATCCGCTGAGAGTCGGGGCGTCGACGTCATCATCCTCACGGGAGGACTTGGTCCTACCCTCGACGACTTGACCCGATACGCCGTTGCAGAGTTTCTCGGCACAGATCTCGAAGTCCACGAGGAGGCGGTCGAGTGGCTGAGCGAGGCTGTAAAGAGAATGTACGGCAAGAGGCCGGTCCTTAATGAGGAGGCGCTTAGGATGGCAACGATTCCAAAGGGGGCCATTGCGCTTAAAAATCTCACGGGCGCCGCCTGCGGCATCGAGGCAAGAAAGGGCAAAATGACAATCTTCTGCCTCCCTGGCTTTCCCAAGGAAATGATCCCTATGTTCGAAGCATACATCCTGCCTAGGATCGAGCCTGAAAGAGTATATACTGTGGAAATCAGAGCCTGGCGTGGTGAGACGACGATGGAGCCGCTGTTCAATCAGATAGTGAGAAAATACAATGTGCAGATTGCCTCGCTTCCAGACGAGCAGTGGCGTGAAAGGGGGAACAGGGTTATAGTGAAGGGGGATAACAAGGAAACCGTGGAAAAGGCAGCTGAAGAGCTCAAAGAGCTCATCGAGAAGTCGCGTGATGCATTCATTGAAGATTGATTTCATTCATCAGAAGCATTTGATTTTCCCAAACCACCAGCTCCCCGGTTACGGGGTACAAGATATATCTGATCGTCCAGCACGAGAATTCTTGCTGTCTTCTCCCTTCTTCTGTAGCCCGATGGTTTCTTAATGACAACGGGTTTCAGCGACCAGGGGTCGAGGATCTCCAGTTCTTTCTCCTCCTCTCTTAACACTACTGCATCCTCAATGTCCTCTTTCCTAGCGAGGACCCTTGCTGACTCGAGTTCGCTGCCTGACAGAACAACAGATTCATGCGTTTCAAGGCGTGCTAGCCTCACCCCTTGAGGACTTATCCCCTGAACGCAGTAAAGGACGCCCTTGTGGCGTATCACGTCTCCCGCACGATAGGAGGGCAGCCTAACGAGATAAGTGAGTCGCCTGACATCCCTTCCGTCCTTCCTTCCAACGGTCTTAGGGGATTCCTTGAATTCGGCGCCGTATATCCTTGAGATCTCCCTTGATACGGCCTTGCCCAATGAAGATGATGAAAGGTAAACATCGAATCCTCCCTGCTCTTCCTCAACTTTCGAAATAAACGCATCCCGGCTCCTATTCGATGCCTTCTCTACGAGCGTTTCAATTTCCGACAGCATGGCTTCCATCTCTTCCTTCGGAAACTCCCTTTCTCTCGTTCTCACCTGTATGATCGATTCGTAATACGATCCTTTGATCCTACTGCACCGCTGGCATAGTCCCTTCTTGATGCGGACAACTGTCGAAAGTCTTTCTCTCTTCTCAAGATTTCCCATTCTAACCTCAGCTTCGATTTCGAGGCCATAATTCCTTTCATCCTTCTGCACGATTTTGACGCTGCTATCGCTCAAGAGCGCTCCTCTGCGGATGGAGATCGACTGAACTGCGAGCTCACAGGCAGCTTCTTCGATCGATCCATATGCACGCCATGACCTATCTAAAAGAAAGTCATCACATAGCGTACACTGGACCAAGTCCACGTGATCAGGGATCTTGGTAAACTGCGTTTTCTCGAGGAAGCACGATGCGCATAGGTTTTCGTATAAAGGGCCTTCGCGGCCGCAGTTGACGCAAAACATTCTAGATTCTCACCATTTGTGCGTGGGGTACACCAGCAATCCTCAACACGCAGTCCTCATTGATAAAGTTATGCCTAATTGCTATGCCAACAGTGACCTCGCCAACGAGATTTGCGATGGTTGCCATTGAGAGCCTGTTAACAAGCGTTTCCTCGTCTGCATCGTCACCTTCGTAGAATCCTCTTGAAACTTCTAGATGCAGCTCACCCTCACGAAAGACTTTTCCAATCAGATCCTTGTCGCAGGCGGCCACCACGATTTCCCTCCCGCTCCTATGAACGCGCAAGGTAATCAATTAAAACTCCTCCGATACCAACTTGTAATAACCTGGCGAAGGAGAATACACTTCACCTACAGAACTGAGTCGCTTCAGCAGCATCCTCACACGGTCCTCGGAAATCCCCTCTGCGTCCGCTGCTTGAACTAGTGCCTCCACCGATACGCCCTTGGCTGGGTCTGCAAGGTCTGCGATGAGTTTCTTCAGCACGCTGATTTGTTCGCGCTGCGATTTGCTCACACCGGTTGTGATGATGTCGATATCCAGCCTTCCGGCTTCTCCGGCAATCTTTCTCAAGTAGTATTCGACGATCCTCACAGCACGCCTCGCGTCATCGGCCGTCACTAGGTAACTCAGCCTCGCCCGCGCACTCGCCTCGGATAACCGGACGAATGCTTCGAGCTGCCTAGCAGTGATCGGGACGGAGGACCCCTCGCCCTCACCTTGCTTTCTTATTTGGAGATAATAATCGTGGATGATTCTCATTGCCTCATCAGTAAGCACGGGGACTATGCGCTTCGAATATGCAATGTATTTTCTGAAGAACTCCCTGGAAAACACCGGAACGAGCTCTTGGCTATCCTTCGCAATAGCGTCCAACTGAATGCCGGCGATCTCGGTTGGGTCGCTGTACTTTCTGATCTGACCCCATCGGTGCGCTTTGAGTATGTGATCGGCGATTCTTGCATCGAGCTCCGCGTCCGGCCTGTCCGTCATGGCAAAAATGAGGTCAAATCTCGAAAGCAGAGCTGGTGGTAAGTTTATCTGGTCTGCGATGTAATTATGCTCTTCGAACCTGCCGTATTTCGGATTTGCCGCACCCAGTATGGCGCACCTGCACTGCAACCTTGCCGTGATGCCTGCCTTGGCTACAGTTACCGTCTGGCTTTCCATCGCTTCGTGCATTGCGCTCCTATCGTGCTCCTCCATCTTGTCCAGCTCATCGATTGCTGCAATCCCCTTGTCAGCCAGAACGAGGGCCCCTGCCTCAAGCGTCCACCTGCCTTCCCCAAATTCGTCTTTAACGGCGGCTGCTGTAAGCCCCGCTGCCGATGAGCCTTTTCCAGACGCATAAATCCCGCGAGGAGCGAGTTCAGACATGTACCGTAATAATTGGCTATTGTGCGAAAGGATGCCGTTTGCGATGAAATTATGAGTACCCTCCACTTCAATATCGTAAACCCAGTCGTCTTCCGCAGGAAGCTTTTCAATCGACGCTATCCTGTCCCACATGAGTCCGCGAGCATATCCTATGGTGTCATCTGGTCCTGCTCTTCCGCATCCCTCAGCCACAGCAATGTAATGCCCCACAGAAAGCTTGTCTATTCTTCTCGGCTGTATCCGCGGGCCGTTTTGGACAAACAGCGGATGCGTCGGCGTTGCGATGATCGTCCTGCCGCATTCAGTTGTCAAGCGGAATAGGTAATCTGGTGCACGCCGCTTCCACGCCCTTATGGCTTTTCCCTTTTCAACAATGCCACGGTGCGAGAAGGTCAGGATGTCCAGATTTATATCCGCATAGAAACCGTCGTCGACTTTTTCGATCTTACCACATGCCAGCGCCTCTTCGACTATTTCGCCAATCCTGCGCCTTGAGCCGTCCGCAAGTGTCACTTCGGCATCGCAAGTGACGCACTTGGCAACACCAGGGTCACCGACAAGCAGGATATGAATGTCGCCGCGAATCCTCGTCCCGTCCTCGAGCTGCTTCGGGACTCCGCCAAAGAGTTGCAGAGCGATCGCTTCCTTCTCTATCTCGTAACCGTAAATCGCAGGCGAGATCGATCGCACAATCTTCTCAAAGATGTCGGGACTCTTCGCCTGCCTAATGATTTCCTGCTCATCCTCTTCGCTGATTACGATTTCCTCGTACTCATGCTGCTGGAATTCCACCGAAATGATGTCTAAATTGATATCAAAAAGCGTCGACTTGATTTGAGTCCCCTTCTGCACCGAGCGAAGCACACCGTTGAGAATTACGCGGTCCCCAGGAGCGACCTTGCCGGCGATATCGTCTTCTAGGTATCCAATGAGCCTTTCTGGCTGAGCGCCCCCTCTTAATCCCTCGGGGCTCTCCTGAATCTCAATCTTTTGCGTATCAACATAATGGGAGTCCTCAGTCAGCAATTTGAACCTTGTAGAGCCTGCGGCACGCCCGCATCCACCTTGTTCCTTATGGCACTCGAGTGGTTCCTTAAAATAAAGACCCTCTTGCGGCTCTTTGATGATGGCATTGCACCGCATACATTGGAAGAGAGCGTTCGTGATTCTGGGTCTGACTTCGGTGGCCTTCCTCACGAGACCCTCAACGGAAATGAGCTTGCCAAGATGCTTACTGCGTAACTTTCTAATTTCAATCCTGCTGTCCCTAGGCAGTCCAGTGATCCGCAAATGAATATCGACACCTTCTCTTCCTGGCGGCACAAGTTTTCTCATCGCCTGCTCTCCAGCCCATAGCGATTTGTAAGGATGCTGGAGAAGATAATCTGCAACATCGGGGTCGAACTGGTCAATATCCGAGTAAGGAATAAGAAGGCTCCTCACCTCAGGGAAAAGATCAGAAGCTTCGAGAATCTTGATTCTGTACGCTGATGTTTCAAAAAACTCTTCCCATCTGGCGATGAGATCCTCGTTCGAGTATTCAACTGGCAAGAGATCGATGCCTCCTGGCGTGAAACGCGGCAAAGGCCGTAAGAATCTGATGTATATAACGGCTCCGAGTAAATGAATTTTGAGCGGTTGCAGAATTTGATCGCCTACAAAATACTTTCATCTTTCCGCTTTCGAAGAAAATTGATGTGCTATATCACGGCAGAGATCCGCAGTAATCCTTTTGAATGTCTACGACCTCAGCACTTGTCTTAGCTTGTGCATAGCGATCCAGCAATTCTTTATTAAGGTTGATGAACTGCTCGCCCCACGAAAATTTTGACAGGATGCTCCTTGCCTGATCAAAAAAACCAAGGATGTGCAATGCTGCTGCCAGAGCTTCCGCGCTGCTCAGCTTCGTAGGTTTCCCCCAATTGACAGGGTTCGCGGCCAGTAGATAAGGAAGCGCTCGGTGCTCCACACTCTTCTCGATTTTGGGAAACAGATCGATGTGTTCCCAGGAAATATCCATGACAACAATCCCCCTTCTCAAAGCTCTGTCCCTATCCTCAGCGGAAAGTGCTTTTTCTGCCATCGGATCGAGCACGATGCTCCCTCTTGGGATTTCACGGAGCAGCTTTATCGGCTTAGCCAGCCCCAGTCTTGACATTTTTTTGGCAGTGCACTTCTTCGGATCGCACTGGCCGCCCTCGTAAACGTAAACTGGTATCATGTGCGACGGTAACTTAGGATTTAAAGAAATAAAGGTTTGGCATTGTTGCAACTGACTGTACCCAAATACTTCCATTTCGAGGGGGATCATGCAACTGCTCCACCGTGACGATAACTTACTCCAGCGAAATCGTTCCATAACACTTTCATTCGATAACAGCGCGATGCAAGCGCAAGCCATTGATATTCATAATATTACATGTTCAGTGCACTCACTCACACCCAGATTTGCTAATATATAGGTGATTAAAAAAATCAAATTTGGCGTTTGCTTTTCAAGCCTCCTCAAATAAGTGGAGAAGTCGATGAGTCATTATCATTTTCAATATTCTAGCATCCCCGCGGACACATCAATTCAACGCTTACGAGATATCAATGCTTCCTTTTCACTTCATGATCATGATAAGAAAATCCGAAAGATAACCAGCTGCAATCGCGACCCCAATAACGACGGCGATGAATGCGATCAATAACTTCCTCTTGAAAATTCCGGCCAGCATCATCAACTCTGGAATGCTCGCGCCGGCACCTCCGATGATGAGTGCTATTGCCGTGCCGACGCTCATGCCCTTTTCAACGAGCACGAAGCCTATCGGAATGATCGTCTCAGCCCTGATGTACATGGGCACGCCGATGACTGCAGCCACTGGAATTGAAAAGGGATTTCCGGGACCGGCGTACTGAACGATGAAGTCCTGCGGCACGAAGCCGTAGATGAAAGCACCGATACCAGCGCCGACAAGCAGATATGGAAACATGTGCAGGAAGAGCGACCACGCGAAGCTCCCTGCTCTCCTCAGCCTTGGACCGTGCCTCTGCCAGAAGGTTGAATTCCCCCCTGTTGCAACGATCTCCCTCTCCTCCTTTCCCACCACAGTCACAGATTTCAAGTGCTTCTCAAATCCCACGGCATCGAGCAATAAGCCAACGCCGACGGCAAATGTGAAGCTGACAAGAGCATAGATCAATGTAATGGTGGTGCCGAGGAGCAGAAGCAGGAGACCGATGATGATGGGATTGAGCAGAGGAGATGCGATGAGAAACGACATAGCTATGGCAAACGGCACGCCCGCGTCGATCAGGCCTACAAATATGGGAATTGTCGAGCAGGAGCAAAATGGCGTGAGCGCCCCGAAAAACGCACCAAAAACGCTTCCAACCGCTTTTCTCTTGCCTGCGCCAAGAGCTTTCTTGATCTTCTCTTCAGGAACATATTCCTGCATGATCCCAACAAGGAATGTGATCCCGAGAAAGAGCAGGGTTAGCTCGAGCATGATGATGACAAAGAACTCCCCAGCTTGCGCTAAACTGCCTATCATTTCGCTCATTTGTTATCCCTTCTATCCTATGGAAACTGGAATGATTTCCCAAGGCTATTTTTCAGCCTTTTCTGCTTCTTCCTTCGGAACGATCTTTACACCGCAACAGCCCTTTCTTGACTTCGATAGCTTTTCTTTGATGCCTTTCTTTTCTTCTGACACGAACCAACCCTCCTTTTTTGTACATTTCCAGACTATGCCGTCTGATCGGGCGTATCGCGCTTCATCTCATCCACAGCCTTCTGCAGGTATGGAATAACCTCTTTCCATGTAGAAAGCGCGCACTCGTATGCCCTCCTTCCCCTGTCCGTGAGCGCGTAGACTTTTCGCTCCCTCCCATCAACCGTTTCGCTTTCGACCGACGCGTATCCCTCTTTTACAAGTTCTCTGAGAATTGGATAAATGCCTCCATAAGTGGGCGTGCAACAGCCTTCCGTGAAAGCTCTGAGCTTCTCCAGAATTACATAGCCGTGCGACGGCTGTTGATAGAGACACCTCAGTACGAGGAATTTCGTGAGGGCCATGTTCATCATGGATTTCCAGTAATTACCATCTGCAAGGTCTGGCATGCAGTTTCTCCATATTATGATGTTCTATATGATATATGAAGATCTCCTATATATAATGTTTCTCTACTCTTTGAAAACTTTCGATCAGATATGACGTCCAAACACGGAGATGCTCGCTGTCTCCACTGGCATTGCTCTAAGCCCCTTGCTTGGGGCGACATCGAACGACCGGATAGAAGATTACTAACGACAGTATCTGAGTTGCAAGCACGAGCAGATAAATCCAGAAAATCGAGATTTCGTAAAGAATGCCGATGATCGTGCTGCCAACGAACCACGATGCACCGTACGCAGTGTTGAAAACGCCGTATGAAAACCCCCTTCTCCTCAAAGGGGAAATATCTGCGATCGCTGCCCTCATGATCGTTTCCTGTACCCCCATCACGGCACCCCACAACACGGTACCGAAGAGTATCGCAATGTAAGAAGTCGTGAATGCTAGGAACGGAATGGGGATTGTCAGAAGAGGAATGAGGGCGACGGTGCACAATCCAATTTTATCATAAAATCTACCGACAAGCAGCGCAACGGCCGCATCAATACCCATGGCGACCGCGTAGAAAAGCGGAATCTCGGCATCGGGCACGACTGACTCGATCTTCATGTGATATGAAATTATCTGAAAATGCGCGAAGCCGAGTACGGAGAGAGCGATAAAAATCGTGTAGAGCCAGAAAGTTCTCGGCAAGCTGTTCCTTCCGTCGTCGGAATCGTTCTTTTCTTCGGATTCGAGCTTCGAGGGGATCGGCGCCTTGCGCATTGCGATGAAGAGAACGATTATCATGAGGATGAGCGGAATTGCCATCAGGGCAAATCCCTGCTCATAACTCCCTTTGAGGATGAACACGACTGTGAAAATCAGAGGGCCTATGATAGCACCTACCTGGTCGAGGGCTTCATGAATTCCAAACCCCCACCCCCTCCCCACCTCTTTCGTGGCATGAGACAGAATTGCGTCCCTTGAAGGAGTTCTGATAGCCTTTCCCATTCTCTCAGTTACTATCAGAATTGCTGCAATCTCCCATCGGCCTGCCACGGCAAGCAGGGGGATTGAAACGAGAAGGCCATAGCCGAGGAACGTCATCACCCAGTATCTTTCTGTTCGATCGGCAAGGTATCCCGACAGAAGCCTCACCGCGTATCCAATGAATTCGCCGATGCCCGATACGAAACCGACAACCGCTGCGCTCGCCCCTAGAACCGCAAGGTAAGGCCCGGTAATACTCCTCGCTCCTTCGTAGATGATGTCGCCTAGCAGGCTCACGAGCCCCAGCAATACAATGACCTGCATTGCGAGCGTCAGCCTGCCCTTTCGTCTTCCGTCCATTTGCAGCGACATGACGATTCAAATCTATACTTTTTGTTGCGATGATTTCATAGGGGAATGCCATAGCTCATCGTTCGAAGAGCGTTAAATTTAACTTATGCGTCTCTTTATTGAGAGAGCGCCACGATGATGATAAACCCAGCACAGAAATGTGAAGAGAGACGGGCGAGCTGAGTGGCAACGATTTTCATCTTTCATTGAAGATGCGCAATTTGCGGTTATGGATCCGCAAGGAAGCATGCCTGGCCGACGTGCTTTCGATGAAGAACGGATTTTTCCTGGGTCCAGTAAATGAAGAAATACAGCTCTTGAATCTCACAATATTCCACTTGACTTCGCAGTTTGGCTCGTTGAACTCATTTGCGTGATGGTACCGCAGAACAAATCGCCTTCAGCAAAGTATTTAATCAAAAACAAGTAATGATGATATCAGGTGGATGGGATGCCGACAGGATACGATCTTTTGGAGCACAGCAGTGCTTTGAGAAGACATTGGCTTCGTAGAATTGTTGCCGCGGTTATCGATGCCCTCATACTGTTCATACCGATCAGGATAGCCCTTTCTCATGTTGTCGTTCCCTACAAAGACATTTTCGCTGGTGTGCTTGCTGGAGTGGCATGGTTTGTATACAGCGGCGTTCTTGAAGGTGTTTATGCAAAGACCATAGGCAAAAAGTTGCTGAGCCTCAAAGTCATACCTGTGAAAGATGGGGAAGAGCTTTCCTTAAGTAAGACTTTCATCAGAAGCGTACCTAAGATCTTCTGGTACATATTCCTCCCTCTCGATGTCTTGGTGGGGCTTGCAATTGAAGGAGATCCGAGGCAGAGGTGGAGCGATACCGTCGCAGGCACATCGGTAATTGTGTTTTCACCAGAAGTGAAAAAAATCATGAATGTGGCGAGTAAGCAGAAGCGCCTCATAGGATGGCTAAGAGCAAAATAAGCCCTTGATTGCAAGATTACAATAAACTATCTTAAATTCGGTACAACCGCAATACGTAGCCCATCCCCACACTATCAGAAATCCAGTTTAATGAGCTGATCATTATAAGGTGTAATTACTTTCTAATGCTGTTAGGAAGAGCTATTGCTGGCTTCGGGATTGTTGAATAAAAAAATTTAGCATATTATTATAATGAAACGATCATAATAAATCAAATTTATATACATATGGTAACTGAGGAGTATTATGCTTTTTTTCACGAACTTTCCATAAGAAATAAACTTGCATCGGTATTATTCGCGAATGATTAAAGCCAGTATTATCGAGCAAATTACACCAGATTTACAAAACTAATTATTGTTATTCATTTCATCGGATGGAATTTTTGATGACCATGGCTTCCTTCAATTTTGTGACAAGAGAGCATTCAGTCCAGACTGCTCGAGATAGATTGAATAATCAAATCTCCATCTGCGGCGAGCAAGAATCGCTTGCCTACAGGAGAGCCGCCACGAGAAATGTGTGAGATTACTATACATTTAGTACGCATGTCGTAAAAGAATCAAGGAACATGCTAGCATCCAAATAGTTCTAAGTCAAGTTGATTATTTATAGAATATTATGCAAATGTGCTCATTTTTATTCGCATTAGGATTTCAGTTATTATTTGGTACAAGCATCAGATGAATAGCTATTGATTTTTTCATCAGGATATCAAGGCAATAGCACTTCAATTCCCTAAAGATTGTAAAGCAAGGTACCATAATGCTTATCGATAGGGTTCAGATTTGAAATCTAGAATTCGTCATCACTTAAACGATGTGAATAATTTTCGATCATTGTGATAGTAGACTGGCTGATATAGCAAATTCGATTAATCCCTTCCGAACTAAAGAAAGTTGGTTTCAATCCCCGTTTTAGTATATCGCCCATTGCAACCTCATCCCGTAAATTTAAATCGGATGTTGTTGCATAATATTGGGAAACATTATAAAACATTTCACGATTAATATTAATAATCAACAATATTGAATAAAACGATAATGACGCGCTAAGAAATATTTGTAGTTCATTCTTAACTCATGAACTTTTCACAAGATAAAGCCAAACAGCAGCTTTCTAGATCTTGTCAGTTTAAAGAGATCTTCAAAAAAAAATTAAAATTATTGAAAGGCGTTGAAATAATTTGTTGAACTGCACCGCCATCAGGTCGCAGTGAAGGTCACAGTTCCAATGGCGTCTTCCTTCGTGCCGTACAGTATGCTTATCGTGTAGGTATGATCTGCCTGGGTTTTAATAACGAAGTAATCACCAGCTCCGACCTTCGCACCAGTTCCAAGATCGATTAATTCTACCGAGTAAGCAACAGCGGGCGCGATTCCTGATACAGTCCCACCTGACAGTAATTCTGATGTATCTGAAGCAGTGTTATTAACGACTGCGAGCTTGCAATCAGACCAGAATACCTCTCGGTCAATTGAGATTACACTGATTTTGTAAGTGTTTTCCGCGGTTTTCTCATAATTTAGCGCTGCAATTGGTGGATTCGAAGACGGCCCTCCGAATCCCATCACCATGACGTACAGCACAGCGGCCAATACAACAGTAATGGCCACCATGAGGATCGTCGCGATGACTGGGGAAACTGCTTCAGAATCCCTTCTCATTTTCCAAATCCTTTTCATTCTTTTGTCCTCCTATCGTAGGCCAAGCCTACGTTGGTAGATATTTTTGTATCGTTGATTATAAAACTTTCTATTTAGATATCAATTCAGATTGCACGAAATCGACTGATGGCGAACTACTGATAATATAAAATTCGACTATTGTCGAAATGAAGAACCTTTTGGAATTCATGAATGAAGCGTTAATAATATTACGAAGCTGTCATCAGATTGAAGAACTGTACATGGGTCCCCTCGTTTTGCGAAATTTCTCGAAATCGCTCGAGGATTCAGCTTCGATCAATGCATAATCACAACTCGACTTCCTCAAAAAAAGATCTGTAGCGGATATAAGGCGATCGCCACAAAACATCTATCACGAAAAATCTACATATTCGTCTACGAGCAGCGAGAGCGTTTCCCTCGCTTCGTCCTTCGTCTGCTCTTTGATAAACATGAGCACAGAGTGCGCTCCTTTCGACCTCAGCATGTTCAGCAGCACTTGCAAAAACTCCGAAAGGATACCTAAACCGTTGTGCGCCTCTAGCGCGTTAATAGAATCGATGATGACGAGGGGATTTTTCGCTGTATTCTTCCGCATGAAATAATCAACCTTCAGAATGATGTTCTCTAACATCGTTGGTCTTTCGATGTAATCGATCGCTCCCGACGGAGCTGCTTCTCCGAAAATCATCCTGGTCACGCAATCGATAAAGCGGATCCTTGCGGTATCAACGCTCAACGCTTCCAATGCGTTGATCATGGTGGAAGATGGCAGGGATGCAAGAAGGTAGATGCACTCCAAATTTTTCGTCTTTGCGAAATTGTCAATCAGCTCAGCAATGAGGTCGAAATACTTATCCATAGGAACTTCCAAGGCGAGTGCTGAAGCAGGAGCTAAAGATTTCAACTTATTCTTTAAATCATGTTGAGAAGCGCTCTCCTTATCCTTTTTTTCCGCGCTCATCTGCTGCCGCCTCTCAGTAGCGGAGTGGCCAAGACCCCGCAGCTTGTCAAATCAATGACGTACCTCGATCTTGAATGGTCGACTCCCCTCATCTTGATCACCTGCATTGTCCTC
Organism: Methanomassiliicoccales archaeon; assembly: GCA_038850735.1. Lineage (NCBI taxonomy): Archaea > Methanobacteriati > Thermoplasmatota > Thermoplasmata > Methanomassiliicoccales > Methanomassiliicoccales archaeon. The sequence goes on along the minus strand of JAWCLO010000006.1, from coordinate 13,012 downwards.
AGCAAATCTCCTCGCCTCTCGAAATCGCCCATAAGTATCACTCCATCCGCCACCGCTAGCTCGCTTCCCTTCAACTCATCAGCGGTGACCATTGCAGTACATTTTGCCTCAAAGAGAATTGAGCTCAGCCTCGAGAGTACCTTAGGGCCTATTGGCACGCCGTTGCTCTGCCCAGAAAAACTGCTGAACGAATCGATAACGAGCCTGCTCGCATTGATTTTCCTTATTTTATCCCCTATTAAATCAGCCAGCCTCATCCCTTTTTCCAAGGAATCAAGGATCAACGCATCACCGATGGAGCTTTCAAAAGCATCGATGTGCAGAATGTTCAACCTACCATCTTCTAGCATCTTCCTGTCAAAGAAGTCGAAACGATCGATGCTCGATAGAATCTTTTCCACAGGCGAGACAGTCGATACGAAAATTCCCTTTTCGCTAGCGATTGCCCCTCTGATAAGAAATTCTAATGACAATGTAGTCTTCCCCGTGCCAGAGGCGCCGATCACAAGCACGACATGTCCGACCGGGACTCCTCCTCCAAGAATTCTGTCGAGGCACTCAATACCGGTCGCGCACAACTTCCTTTCCTTCTGCAATGACTGCATTTGCTGGACAATATTCGATTGCCCTATTATAGCATTTTCTAAGGAACCCCATGAAAGTAAATCAGATACATGTTGATCTCGCAAGAATTCGATTCTCATGGCGTATCCGCCACATGCTTTAAAAGTAACTTTGGCGCTAGATCAGACGGTCCAGCTAAGAGAAGATGGTGATTTACTGGAGATCATGTGAATTGTAGCTAATACCTCGCCAATAAATAACGATGATAACGTTCCCTTCGGTTCATCCGTTAGGCGAGAGGAGGATCACGTTGTAAGATCTCGTCTTCTCGTGGTAAATGACCTCAACGTCCACATGGAAAACTTCCTTGAGTCGCCGCGGCGTCAGCACCTCACCAACGCTACCGACAGAGTGGACCTTACCGTCGCTCAGCATAATGAGCTTGTCACAGTACCTTGCCGCTAAGTTGAGGTCGTGAGAGACGAGGATTGTCATCAACCTCTTCTCCTTCGTGATACTTCTCACGAGATCAAGGAGCTCGAGCTGGTGGTTCACATCGAGGTGAAGCGTCGGCTCGTCAAGAAGCAACACCTCAGGCTCCTGGGCCAACGCCCTGGCGATGATCACCCTCTGCAGTTCGCCGCCGCTCAGCTCGTCGACCACTCTCTCCGCCAAATGCAACGTGTTTGTGAGTGTCATCGCCCTCTTTACCACTTCAAAATCTTCCGGCTTCTCGCCCCCCATGACGTCCAAATGAGGGAACCTGCCCATGAGGATGACGTCAAAGACTGTAAACGGAAAGACCGTGGTTCGCTGCGGCACCACGCCGATCTTCTTCGCGATCTCCACCCTATCCATTTTCGAAAGGTCGGCGCCGTCAAGCATGACCGTTCCCGCCTTCGGCTTGAGCGACCGGTTGATGCACCTGAGGAGCGTTGTCTTTCCTGAGCCGTTTGGTCCTATGATGCCAGTAATCTCCCCCTCTCCCGCCTCGAAAGTCACGCTTTCGAGCGCATTGACGCTGTTGTACGAAAAACTCACATCCTTGATTTTCAAGAGCACCTTCACCACCCCGTGATTCTCTTTCTCCTGCGGAGGAGGTAGAGGAAGAAGGGGACGCCAAGGAGCGCGGTGATCACGCCCACCGGCAGTTCCGTAGGCTCTATGATCGTACGTGCAAATGTATCTACCGAGATAAGGAATATCGCGCCGACGATGCACGATGCGGGCAGAAGTAATCGGTGGTCGGGGCCGACGACAATGCGCATGATGTGGGGAATGATCAAACCAACAAATCCAATGATGCCGCACACCGAGACGGCAGCGGCCGTAACGAGGGAGGAGAGAACGAGTATGATCTTTTTGAATGTCTCCACCTCAAGGCCCAAATTCGTCGCCGTCTCCTCGCCCATGAGGATGAGGTTGAGGTGCCTGCTGAACGCTGAGGTGGCCACGATGCCCAATAATATCAAAGGCGCGGCGATCGCCACCTTATCCCAGTCGCTTGTCCAAAATCCACCCATGAGCCAAAATACGATCGTGCTCAATTTCTCGCCTGCAATGTACTGCATGAACGAGACCAGCGCTGAGAAAAGCGACCCGACGGCGATGCCGGTGAGCAGCAGCGTTTCTACAGGCGTCCTCCCCTGTACCTTCGCCACCTCGTAAACGAGGAAAATCGTTGCAAGGGCGAAGACAAACGCCAAGAGCGGTATCGAATAAATGCCCAGAGCCATCCCGATGCCCAAAACCATAGCAAGAGACGCACCAAATGCAGCGCCCGACGAAATGCCAAGGATGTAAGGGCTTGCCATGGGATTTCGGAAGAGCGCCTGCATAGCGGCGCCAGCAACAGAGAGAGCTGCACCAACAAGCCCGCTGAGGATCACGCGGGGCAGGCGCACCTCCAGGACGATTTTCCTGTAGAGCTCGTCGCTGGGTCCAGGAGAATTGGTGCCGAAGAGAATCTCAATAACGGTAAAGGGCGATATTTTCACCGGCCCTACGCACATAACCAGAATGACGAGAACGAAAAGCACTGCAATTAATGATATAATAATAATAAGCCTCTTGACTTTCTTCTGCGCGTAAAGCTCGTCGATGCTCCTCGTGTTCAATTAAGCCACCACAGCACTCTTGAAGCGCGGGTCTGTTGATCTCAAATCCAGCAGCCTTTCGCGGGTAAGGCAGGAAAAGGTGACGTTTGATAAGTACTTTCTTGCAACTCTTGCAGCCGCCTGCACCTCCTCCGCCAGCGGGTTTCTCCACTGGGATCCTGGAACCGGAACGTACCCAACGATGTGGTAGGGAATTTCTGGATCAATGGCGGAAATGAATTTCGCGATCCTTTCAATCTCATCGCAATCGATGTAACCAGGGATGTAAACACTGCTCGCATCGACCTTGATGCCTCTTTCGTACATCCTCATAAAATTATCAAGCACGCGTGCGTTCGAAGCACCAGTGTATTCGCGGTGAATCTCATCGGTGATGGCTTTAATGCTTACCGAGACAGCATCGATGTGCCTCGGCGGCATGTTCGATCCATTCGAATGCCCTATTTTTGTATAGGCGCGGAGCTCTTCGTGACAGAAGCGCGCCAGCTCCGGCAAATCTGGATTTGTCGTCGGCTCACCGCCGAGGAAGTGTACCCGAGTCGGATTGAGCTCCAGCAAAACCTTCTTCACGCGTTCCAGCGGGATCTTCTTCTCGTTTGGAATCGACAGAATGCTGTAGCAGCATCCCTTACAACTGAAATTGCAACCCCAGTTGTAAAGGCTCACTCGCCCATATTCGCGGGAGAAGGTGATTCTGTAGATCGCCATACGAGATGCACCATCAGTCAAAGAGTCCGGGATGGAACCACTTGGCAAGTTGCTCGAGTCCGAGAACCAATCGTGGGCTCGCCGTCAGCCACCCGCTCTCGATCTTATATACTTCATCATTCTGCACTGCACTGATCGTCGCCCAGCCACTCCTGCTCTTGACCGCTTCGATGGAGGCGCCGTAGCTCACGATGACGATGATGTCTGGATTTTTTTCTAGAATGTATTCGTTACTGAGCAGCGGATACCTTGCGCTTTCGTTGGCGGCAATGTTTATTCCTCCTGCCATCGTTATAAGTTCATGTGTAAATGTTCCTGGCCCGACGGTTTTCAGAGGCGTTCCCAGCTCATAATAAACGAGTGGTTTCTCGTCGTCAGAGAGCGCTGAAACTTTATCTACAACTGCCTGGATTCTCTCATTCATTTCCGCAATCACATCCTCAGCTTCGGCTGCTTTGCCGACAAGCGAGCCGATTGTTCTCACAAGGATTGTTACATTTTCAACGGACTGCGGATTGACCGTGATCACTGGTATTCCCAGATCTCCGATCTTTTTGTTCACCTCGGTGTTGTACCACCAAGCAAAGACGATATCTGGATTTAAACTCACGATGGTTTCCATGCTCGGATTCGATGCTTTGCCAACGTTCGTTTTGTTTGAAACTACCGACGGATATTCTTCGAGCTCGCCTGGCGCATTCTCGAAGCTCTCATTGCCGGCATTTGCATAATTAATGCTGTCCTGGTCAACGCCAACAAGCTTATCCCCTGCTCCGAGCGCTACGATAATTTCCGTACAGGCAGCGGAAAGCGATACGATTCGATTAGCCCCTTCGTATACTGGCGTCTCGGGTGTTGATGATTTTGCTAGATAATATCCCCCAGCAAACGCCAGGATGACGATTGCAGCGATGACAATTGTATATGTTGCTTTCACGTAATTCTTATTCATAAATGCCCCCCGATTCAAACAGTGCGTAACACTATTATCCGATAAGTAACACGATACTATTAAAATCTTCTCAGAATCGAATCGAGATTGCAGTAAACACCAATATCTTCGGATGGACACGGCTTGCACCTAGCATAGAAGATCGCAACAAGTACCACATGCGGCGCGTAGATTGATGCCTTCTGTTCATGATTCCTCTCGACTTCTTTTTCATGTTTTCCGCGCTTTGATCCCGTCAGCTGGCAAAATTCTCGACGAAGTCGAAAGGCACGATGGGATCTCAACTCACTTGAATTTCAGTCGTTCCATGCGCTATGACCGAGGCCGGCCAGCTTGCATTCGAGTAATGAAAGAAACATCAATCGGCTACCTCAAGCAGTCTGCTACGATGCTTCGGGCCCAAAGTTATTATATTGGATTGTGTATTAGTAACACGAAATAACGAATCGTAATAACGAATCGAATCTCCGCCTCAGGTCGCCAGAAAACGCTGGAAACCGGTACGACCAGTACTGCTGAATACCATCTATCTGCTAATGCCTCTGAACTCCCTCTAGACCACATGGACTCCGCATCTCTCGCTTCATAGGTTTGAGGTATCCTCCTATCCCCCTTGAATAAAGAACAGTGCGGAGTCCTGCGGTCAACTAATTTTTCCCTCACGCTACGAAGATTCACAGAAAGGGTTCAATAGAATTTCAGGAATCGAATTCCAGCAACGCTTAGCCGCGTGGCGGGAAGAATTAGGATTTGCAAAACCTCGATCCCCCTGAAATCCTCTTCTTTCCGAGCACTTCGCTCTTCTTCGATCTTTTAGATGCTCGCATAAATGCGCACCCGCACATACGTCTTTGCAGGTACCAAGAACGCTTGTTTGCTAGAAGCGTTTCCACGGCAACCGTTCAAAGAATTAATTAGAGGAAATGCGCCTATCGAATGGCGATGAAACCAGTTCTTCAAGTTGCGCTGGATATGATGCATCTCAAAAGAGCGATTGAGATAGGAAAGGAGGCAGTCGAAGGGGGCGCTGATTGGGTAGAGGCGGGCACCCCCCTGATCAAGAGCGAGGGGGCCGAATGCCTCAGGGCACTCAAGAAAGAATTTCCAGACCGTGTGCTCGTTGCAGATATGAAGACGATGGATGTCGGGGGATTCGAAGTGGAGATTGCAGCGAAAGCGGGCGCCGACGTCGTAACGGTGATGGGTCTCTCCGATGACGGGACCATTTCCGAGGCTGTTCTCACTGGCCGGAAGTACGGGACGCAAATCATGGTCGACCTCATGAATGTCGCAGATAAGGCGGAGAGGGCAAAGGAAGTCGAGGCGCTCGGTGCCTCGTATGTGTGCCTCCATGTGGGAATCGATGAACAAATGCGTGGAGGTAAATCACCGATTGATGTTGTAAAGGCTGTTGCGAGAGCCACATCCCTCCCCGTTGCCGTCGCTGGTGGCATCACTTCAGAAACTGCCGCGTTGTACATGAAGGCTGGCGCATCGATCATCATTGTCGGTGGGGGGATCATAAAGGCCGAGAACGTGAAAGAGGCCGCGAGGAAAATCAAGGAGGCGATCGAGAAGGGCGTGGTGGTTGCCTCAGAGCTCTCAAGAAAATACACCTCGGAAGAGCTCTTTGAAGCATTTTCGCGCGTTTCCACGCCGAATATCGCAGACGCGGCGCACAAGAGGGGGGTTATGAAGGGCATTGTTCCGAGAATCAAACACGGTAGAAAGATGGTAGGACGTGCACTCACAGTCCAGACGTCAAAGGGCGACTGGGCTAAGCCTGTTGAGGCCATCGACCGCGCCCAGAAAGGCGACGTGATTGTCGTGGACGCCGGTGGAAGCGACATCGCCGTGTGGGGCGAGCTCGCTTCGTGGAGCTGCAAACTAAAGGGCGTGGCAGGCATCGTTGTTGACGGGGCCGTGAGGGACGTCGACGCGATCGTCGAAATGGAGTTCCCGTGCTTTTCTCGATACGTCACTCCAGAAGCTGGAGAGCCTAAAGGGTTCGGTGGTATAGGCCTCGAAATTGTGTGCGGGGGGCAGGTGGTGAGGACTGGCGACTGGATCGTAGGGGATGAAAGTGGAGTCGTCGTCATCCCGCAGGAGCTCGCCGTTGAAATTGCAAATCGAGCAGTTGATGTGCATGAGAGGGAGAACAGGATAAGGGAGGAGATCAAGAAGGGGAGGACACTCTCGAGCGTGCAGGAGTTGGAGAAGTGGGAAAAGGTACAGTGATCAATCTCCACACCCACACCACATTTTCTGACGGCTTATTCGACATCGAGACGATAGTCTTCGAGGGTGCAAGAAACGGTCTTACACATGTAGCTATAACTGACCACTTTGAGACAACGAAGGTACGAAGCCTGAAACTGAGAGATTTCGAAAAGTACGTCGATGCGATCGAAACCATCAGAAGAAAATATGAGGGGACAATAGAGGTCTTGGCGGGTATAGAGATAGATACGAACCCCTACAGATGCGACTTCGTCAGCATACCAAGAAGGATCTTCGAGAGTCTTGACATCGCACTATTCGAGTATGTTGGCAACATTCCAGCAGGAGGCGCCAGCATCGAAACCGTTGGCGATTTCGCATCGAATCTCCCTGTCCAATGCGGGCTCGCTCATCCCGATTTTGAAGTTGCCTTCTCAAGCCGCGATCCTCATGAGCTCGCTAAAAAGCTCGGCGAGTACAATTTTTTCGTCGAGATCAACACTGCCAGAATTTATAGAAGAGATGGAGTTCCATATTATGAAAGAGCGGCGGACCTCATCTCGGAACTCAGGAGCTCTGTGAAGTTTTCGATCGGTACCGACGTGCATAGAACGATCTCCGAGATTTTCAACGTGAAAAATGCATATGAGTTCGCAAGAAGGCTCGGAATCTCTGATCGTCTCATCTATTAAGGAGGCCACAGCACCATGTCAGGAGAGGTCGTTCTATCGATGAGAACAAGTGATACGGCCTTGTTCTACATGCTTAAGAACCGCATGGAGATGCGAGAATCGCGCACAACATATTTGATGCCCGCAAAAACAATTGAAAATCGACTTGTTCAAATAGATATAAATTATATAAAAAATGAAAAGGAATTTCTCAGACCCCTCAGAAGGGCATTCCCATCTTGCTCGCCATCTGCTTGAGGCGCTTTATCCTCTCAGGAATTGGCGGGTGCGTCGAGAAGAGGCGAGAAAACCCACTGGAGCCAAATGGATTGACGATCCATATAGAAGATGATGCGGGGTTGCCGAACTCAATTGGCTTCCGCTTGTTGTAGGCATCCAATTTCTCAAGAGCCCTCGCGAGGCTCATCGGCCTACCGATGATCAGCGCTCCCTCCTCATCAGCGAGGTACTCACGGCTTCTCGATATCGCGAGCTGAATGAGGAGAGCTGCGATCGGCGCCGTTATGGCAACGATGAGCGCTATTACCGCAGCGGACGAGTCCCTCCGCTGCCCTCCTCCGAATATCATGCTGTACCAGAAAGACCTTGCGGCGAAGGATATCGCACCTGCCAGCGTTGCGGCAATGCTCATGACGAGGATGTCCCTGTCCTTGATGTGTGCGAACTCATGAGCAATAACACCTTCGAGCTCGTCGTCATTGAGAGTCTTGAGGATTCCTTCAGTAGCAGCCACGACCGCGTTGTTCGGATTGCGGCCAGTTGCAAATGCGTTTGGAGTTTCACTCGGTATGATAGCGACTTTCGGCATTGGCATGTCGGCTTTAAAGGCCACATTCTTCACAATTCTGTACAATCTCGGCGCTTCCTTCTCCGTCACAATCTTTGCTCTATATGAGAGAAGGACTATCTTTGAAGAGAAGAAATAAGCAAAGAGATTGATGACGGCGGCTATGGCAAGAAAGAATATTGCTCCAGCAATCCAGTTCCCTACGAAGAGGCTACCGATGGCCCAACCTATGACGATGAATAAGCCGAACATGAATGCGAAAAGCAACGCAGTGCGTACATAAGCGCCCATTGTCTCACCTGTCATCGCATCAATCATGTAACTTCTATTTATTTCTATCCCTCAATCTCCCGATATCTGGATTGATCGAATTACTCGGCGAGATTTGCCCCAAACATATTGGGTCGTTACATCAAGACCGAGCTGTGGCACCGCACATGTTTTCGAGGGTAGAATGTAACTTGAAAGAAATCACGAAGCTACGTAAACAACCTTTCGACCCCGCTGCTCCGCCTTGATCCTGCCCTTTTCTACAAGCTCGTCGATCATATGAGAGAGCATGTCTTCATCGATGCCGACAATTCTGAGTAGGTCGTTAAATGTTTGACCCCCTTCTACTCTAGCACTCTCAACAATCTTACTCTTCGTTTTCTCTATAAGCTCGCGCTCTTGAATTTCTCTCAATTCCTTTTCTCTCTGAGCGGCTATACGGTCGATTTCGGCTCGCACGAGTTCCACAGCTCTAGCCCTGAACTTCTCGACATCGATTTCAAGGAGGTTCAACAGCTCGTCAACATTAATGCCAAGTACACGCCACAATTCCATCCTTTCTCTGTAATTTGTCGCCTTGGCTTGGGGTGCCTCGGCAGGTCGGGTCATGGACGGAACATAAATGACACCCGCATTCCTTAAAGACTGGTGGAGCTGCACCAGCTTTTCGTTAAATTCACTTTCGCTCGCAACAGAAATCTCAAAAACCGGTGCTCCTTCAATCTTCCTGAAGCCTGCTTCCTCGAAAATCATTTGGATTTCGGCAGGTGCTTTACCTTCGCTACTGTACTCTACCTTGATGAACGCTTTCATCCGTATCGAGCAAAAGCATATCTTTCAAGTATAATAAATATTAATGTAAGTTTATTAGCCAATAGTCGTCGAAGAACCGACCCCAATGATTCTATTTTCCTTTTTATTGGCAACGCATGCACATAAATGAATCAAACGCTGACATTCTCGATAGAAAGTGCTGATATTCGACGAGGCGTGAAGAGCACAAGTAGAGTGCCAGTGAAGAACTTCAAAAGCAGCGCTCTTCTGATCAACTCGCAGATAAAGTAATCCACAAGAGTAGCAGCGACGGAGGGGGTCCGACAAGAATCTTATTAAGAATTGGTAATTTTATTCTCAAGAAGCACCATGAAATCAGATCACGCCGCTAGCTCAAATGACACGGAATTCATAATAAACCAGTTCAAAAAGTACTATCTCGAATCTCCTCCTCCGCCACCAGACAGGTTCGGGCGGCGTGAATTCGGCTTCATGTTTTTTGAGAAGGAATTTGTCCAGAGGCATATCGCCTTTTCGAAATTGAATGATCTTCACTCATTCCTTGTTTCGCGCGTTCCGGCTCATGTTTACTATTCTTCTGCGTATTACGAATTCCCTTCTGCACCCACTATGGAAGCGAAGAAATGGTTGGGAGCGGACCTCGTTTTCGACCTCGATGCTGATCACCTGAAAGGTGCCGAAAACCTAGCTTACGGTGATATGCTCGCGGCGGTGAAGAGGGAGATTATCAGGCTCCTTGACGACTTCCTCATGGGCGATCTAGGATTTTCGTCCGATAGCATCCGAATCGTCTTCTCAGGCGGTAGGGGTTACCATGTCCATGTACACGATGAGCGTGTTATTGGCCTCAAAAGCCACGAGCGCAGGGAAATCGTAGACTACATCACAGGCACCGATTTGGATGTCGAGTGGGTGTTTCCAACAGAGGTCTTTGAGAAGAGGCAGTTCAAACACATCACAAAGGTGGGAATTTCGAGGAAAATCCCACCCCTGGGTTCTGTCGCATGGCGCAAACGCTTCCGAATCGGTCTCGAATCACTGCTAGATGAGATCAGAGATTTGAGCATACAAGAGATGAAGGAACGGTACGATGCGCTGAAGTCGTATCCTGATAAGCTCATTGAGAAGATGATCGAAGATCTCTCAGATGATGATTGGACAGCAGCAAGGAGGATTTTTGAAAAGAATACGCTTGAGGTTTTCTCGTCTGACAAAATAAGAGAGCTCTTCGTGAATTTTGCCTTCAATACGCTCAAGTCAAGAATGGCTGGGCACGTTGATGAGCCGGTCACAAGCGATATCAAAAGACTTATCCGATTGCCTTTTTCGCTGCATGGAAAAACTGGTCTTGTTGTTGTTGGAATGGACAGGGATGGGCTCGATAAATTTGAGCCGTTGCGGGATGCTGTTCCCAAAATTTTTGCAGATGATCCCGTGAGAATCCATGTGCATCGCAGAGTTGACATCAGATTGAAGAACGAGAGGTTCGTACTTGAAGGCGACACAGAAGTGCCAACCTTTGCTGCATTGTTTTTGATCTGCAGAAAGGAGGCGACGCTGGCATAAGTTGAGGCAAAGCCGACTGCACCGCATTTCCGAGCACGCGCAAGTACTTATTCAATTTGTAGCACCTAGTCATGTCGATCGGCCAACTCAAAGGCTGGAGCGTTGGGACCGCCTCCAAAGCCAGTCAGAGCAACCCAACGAAAAATATATATTCGTTCCAGATCATGCTTCGTATCGAATCTAATGGAGGGCGGACGCGAGGCATTGGAGGGCGGATGGCGCTTAACGCGCATTCGCCGGGTTAAGTTCTATTTATACATCACACAGGTCATTTTTGCCATTGTGGTTGTTTTTCTGCTCATCTTTAATGCTGAGGCTTTTTCTTTAAAGCCTTTCTATTTGCCTATCAACTCGTTCATATATTTCCTTCTTTTAATGGGCGTGATCATTGGCGCCGAAAGCTTCTATTTCAGAAGCTTGGAAATCAGGCTTGTGAAATCGATGAGCTCAAAAGCCTACATGGCAAAGCGCTTCATAAGGAGAAGCGTGCTCATCATCGTGATTTGCGTTGCCGTCATTGCCGTGCTCAGGGTGCCATTTATTTTCAACGCTATTGAAGGTGCATTGAGCACGAGCGGAACAGTATCGAGCACTCTAGAATTCATGAATAAAGACAACCTTGGTTTGATATCAGTCAACAGGATCACGATCGAAAGCCAGGGGAATGCTGCCAATGTTTACGTCGTGAGTTCTGAGTATTACCCCGCTTACGCCTCTGACATGAACTTCATAAAGCTGCACCGCATCAATTACCTTGAATGGACAGTCAATTCAACCAATCCAGAAATCACTTTCGACTTTCCAGATGCGACATACGGCACGTACTACATCGTTGTAGAGCATCTTGACAGTGATCAGACGCCACTCTCCTATACGCTGCACAAGAACGTCTCACACGTTTTTCTTGACTACGTTCCCTTCTTTGCGCTCCTCTTTATCGTGGTATATGGCGTGGCCATCGCTTATTTCGTGCTGATACGGAGGAAATACGCCCAGGAATCCATCTACAAATGATTGTCAATTAGTGACACGAAGGGCAGCAGTATTTTTGGAGCACAATCTATATACGACGAAGATTTCAGAATTCTTCCCAATCTGAGCGCGATGCCCAGATCTCCTTCTCTACGCACGTCCTATTAAGGGCATGATTTCCGCGCTGCCTCATTCAACCCAAAACGGTTGTGCTGGTCAGTGATTCGAACTCTTCGATACAAGATGAATCACTCGCTCGTCATCCAGTATCATATTACGGCAGAGAAGCCTCTAAGCATTGGTATTCAAAGAAAATGACAAGGGCATATAATGGCATATATAGAATAAATTGTAAGGACGTCGATCGCCCCGACTTGCCATTTCAAGTCGCAAGAAAGTAGGATGCAGACTTTTGGCGCCATTCCCTTTTCAACAGCGTTCGCGAACACCCTTAGTTACATTATGCAGTCCCTCGCAGTCGCTTTGGTTGGAAAATCTCCTTGATACCCTTCGAGTTCTTTTGAAAGGGTAGCAAAAGGCAATCCACATCCGCTCTCGCTAGAGTTGAATTTCATCGGGCTCGCAAAGAATGGCGTTAGCATCGACGATCAAAACCCATTCTGTTAACCTCAAGATGGTGGGCGCAAATGCTTCCGATACTAGGGAGTTTCTGCGGTCGCATCCGTCGCTGATAGGCATGCCGTTCGCATTTTTTCGAAAAGGAAATCTGCAGTGAGCAGGAGTTCTGTTGGAGATTTTAAAGGAAGGGGTATGCACACATATTCTACGCCCCAACGGATGCACATGAGTCCGCAACGATCCCGAATTACCGACATCGATTGGAATTTCTCGCTAGGAGAGTACCCAGTGAACTTACATATCGTGTTTTTCTCTTTATTAAGAGGATTATTTAACCAAAATATTTATTCGAGTGAAACATTTCCACACACCGGAGATTCCATGAAAGCGTTCAGGGTGATAGGTACTTTCAAAGTTGGCCCCAAACGCAAGCAGTACTTCAGCATCGAAGTGGCGGCGAAGGATAAAGATGGTGCGATCCACACGGTGTTCTGCAATCTTGGAAGCCGACACAGATTGCCAAGAAGAGCAATCCAGCTGAGTGAGATCAGGGAGCTGAGCCCTGATGAGATTGAGAACTCAGTGGTGAAATATCTTGTGGGAGTGACGGAATGAGCGAAAGAGAATTACAGGAATCGCTTGCACTCCTCGAGCTTTACAGAGCACAGATCGAGGGGCTCGTGGAGCAGCAGCAGATCGTCCAGGCATCAATCGAGGAACACCTCAGGGCGAAGTCCACGCTAACTGGTGTGTCAAAAGCAGAAGAAGGTGCCGAAGTCCTCGTTCCCGT